>CAJASG010000114.1 GCA_903944555.1 uncultured beta proteobacterium | reverse complement strand
TCAAAGCCAAAGGTGGTGAAGGTTTTGTCCAAGTCGTTGTCGATGGTTTTGGGCACACCCACCACGCGCAAGCCTTTGCGGTGCAATTCGTTGGCGATGGTGAGTGAGCCATCGCCACCGATGGAGACCAGGGCGTCGATGCCTTCGCGCTCGAAATAATCCAAGATTTCTCCGGATCGGTCGGTGTCGCGCACCGATCCGTCTGGCATGGCAACTGGGTAGTGAAAGGGATTGCCTTTGTTGGTGGTGCCAATAATGGTGCCGCCTAAATGGGCAATGCCACGCACTTGGTCACGGGTGAGTAAGGTCACCCCACCTCTGGGGTAGCGCTCTGGCTGCAGGATGCCGCCAAAACCGTCCCGAATTCCGACACACTCCCAGCCGCGGTTGGCTGCAGCCGTGACGGTGGCGCGGATCACGGCATTCAGCCCTGGGGCATCACCGCCACCGGTGCAAATGGCGATGCGTCGAATCGGTTTTGTCATGGTGTATTCCTGCACAGCTAAAAAATAATATCAAGGATAAGCCATTGCCAAGCCTCGCCGGTGACGGACATCAACCCGGTCAGCAGCTTTTTTCCATGTCGCGCAGACTCCGCGCTGCCCGGGGTGCGCTATGAAGGCGCTGAGATGATCGATCAAACCCGTGAACTTGATCCGGTTCATACCGGTGTAAGAAGAGCCAGACTGCAGTGCCATTGCCCCTTTTTTTCGGGGCGACATGACCGAGCATCTCAAGCACTGCCATGAAGCGCCGTTGTATACGCTGGGACCGCTGACCACCGACATCGCGCCCGGGTCCGACCACATCACCAGCGGCATCGGTGCCGCCATGATCGGCTGGTTTGGCACCGCCATGCTGTGCTACGTCACACCCAAGGATCAGTTGGGTCTGCCAGACCGCGACGACGTCAAGGTCGGCATCATCACCTACAAGATTGCAGCCCACGTGGCCCACGTGGCCAAGGGTCACCCGGGTGTACGGGCGCGTGATGACGCGCTGTCCAAAGCCCGTTTTGAGTTCCGCTGGATGGACCAGTTCAACCTGTCACTCGACCCAGACACGGCGCGCAATTTCCACGACGAAACCCTGCCCAAAGACTCGTCCAAAGTGGCGCACTTTTGCTCCATGTGCGGTCCCAAGTTTTGCTCCATGAAGATATCGCAGGAAGTGCGTGACTATGCCAAGACGAAGGGCGTGAGCGACGAGCAGGCGCTCCAGTCGGGCATGCAAAGCATGTCAGAGGAGTTCAAAAAGTCGGGCGGAGAAATCTACATCCCGATTCCAAAAACGGTGTAACTCCAGCCGATGTGGGCACCAGGGGTCTTGATGTCTCTCAGTCTTCGTCGCTTTGCCATACCAGCGCCAGTGCTTTGACCTTTTGCCAGGCACTGGCCCGTTCGTCTGAGAGTACGTCCAGAAAATCCGACAGGCGTTTGGACTTGGCCATGGTGTAGACCGTCAGCGCCGTGGTCGCCACAAAGACGGTGGCAAAGATGGCCAGTTTTCGACCCATGGAGGCGTCGGCTTCGGCGAGCAGGTTCATGCCAAGAAAGCCGGTGGTGACGGTACCGATCAGGCCAAAAATGGTCACCACCGTGAGCCGGACCACGGTATTGGCCTGGCGACGCAGGCTGTCCGTCTCCAGGTACTGGTTCATTTCGGCAATGCGTTCTTTTACTTCGGTGTACAGCGGGTCCAGCTCCAGATGGTTGGAGCACATACGAAACAGGGCGCGTACCTGGGCCTGTTCCGACACTTCGTGGAACCAATAACGGTGCGTGAAGCGCAGAAAACCGGCAAAACTGTCACGAATCGTGCGTTTGAAGTGGCGCACGCTGGCGGCATCGCCAATATCCAGGTTCTTCAGCGCCTCGGCCAGCCGGTCCGAGTACATCAGCAGCGCCGCTTTCTGGAAATGTGCGATCAGGAAAAGCAAAAAATGCTGATGCCGGAATTGGGACAAAACGCCGCGCTCGTGGTTGACGAAGAAGGGGCTGTTGGCATCGCCCAGTACCACCAGAGAATGCCCGGTGCACAGGTAACGGGTGTTGGGTGCGGCCCCGCTGTCGGTCCAAAACCGGTCGTAGCAATAGCGTTTTTCAAACTCGGCAAGGTGTTGCTCAGCGGAAGGCAGGCAACTGTCATCACTGGAGGTGGCGGGGCCCGTTACCAGCCCCAAACGTATGAAATCACTGCGACTCAGGGCCCTTGGATTGTCCAGCGCCAGAAAACCCAACTGCGGCATGCGGTAGTACTCAATCTGGCGGTATCGCAGTGCCCCTGGCAGGTCCGAGTGGTCACTCACCAAGGGTTCCAACAGCCAGGCCCAGTGGTTGGCAATGCGGGGAGCCCGGTGGTGACTCACATGTTCCATGAACGCTTCGCGCTGGCTGGCGTCGGATTGGGCCAGTACTTGTCCATCGTGGCCCAGCCATTCGGCGCTGAACAGGCAGTTTTGTGCGTTGCCCTCGGCGTCCCAACCGGCGGGGTAGGCGCGACCGAACCGGTACAGCAGGTCCTGCGCCTGGGTCAGCTCCAGGTCCTGCGCCTTGACCTCGACATTGAGCAGCACCAGATCGAGGTCAAGAAAGAAGTAAAGGTCAATGTGGACCACCTCCAACGCAATCGGAGGTGACCCCTTGCGCGGCACTGCGCGCACGGTGCGCACGTCGCTGCGGCGAAACACCCGCATGGGCGAGCCGGCGCTCGTCCCTGCGCCTTGCTGCTTACGCCCTTCGCCGTACAGAAAGC
>CAJASG010000113.1 GCA_903944555.1 uncultured beta proteobacterium | reverse complement strand
TTGGAACGAGCGCGGCAGTTCTTTTGCTGGTGCCTGACGCAGCAGATAAAGCTTGTTGATCCGGTTGGCCTCGAAATTCAGATTGAAGCTTGCGCGAAGCTACTGAAAAAACAGGTGGCGGCATGAGCAGGGAAGCCTGGATTGCACACCATGAACAACGTGCCAACGCGGGATGGGGTGGACCACCCTCGAGGCAACGACTTGAGCGCATCACAAGTTCGCTACTGGGCAAGGATGACGGAGAAATTCGCTGCGCCCGCGTGATCCGGGTCGGGTTCCTTATTGAAAAAGGACAGGATCCATTGGAGATTCTTGAGGAACGCCTGATCGACGAGGGCTATGACAGCCTGGAGGAATTGAAGGCAAGCATTGCGGTTCCCGACAAACGCTACATCTGCCGTCCCTATCTGCACCCTGAGTGTCGACTTGATGCAGCACCAGAAGAAGTTTTTCACAACGCATTAATTCTTGGCCTTTGCACGGCGCAGATGTTTGACCCGGAGCGACCAGTCATCTGGACGCGCACCAGTCTGTCGCGTGTGGTGGAACTCTTTGATCCAGCGGGGTTTTACCAATGAAAGCAGCCCACTTTGAGTCGCTTCTGCAAGAACTGATCGATGAGAATCCGTTTGCCATCCGGGCGGCGCTGCAAATTTTGAAAGTCGAATACACCGGCGCCATTCCAACGCTGGCAGTTACCTGTGAAACCAAGCCGCGCATGCTGGTTAACCTGGACTTCCTTGCGCGCCATGCGCATACCGAAACCCAGGTCAAGGCGGTAGTGGTCCATGAATTCCTGCATGTGCTGTTGCGACACACCGAAGGGCGTCAGCCACTAACCGCAGCCCGGCATCTCGCATTTGATGCGGTGATCAATGCCATCATCCACCGGCAGTATGGGGAGGTCTACTCCTCAATGATGTCCACTTACTACGCCGACTCTAAAGGGTTGCAGAAACTCTTGCGTCCGATGAACGAGGCCGAGACCGAATGGCTCTACAAACATGGCACCATGAATTTCAGAAATGTTCCGCAATGGGCGCAAGCCTGGAACGGTTTGTACCGGGGTCGCCTGGTGGCAGACGACATTGAAAGCTTGGCAGCGACCTTGGGTACCCACGTGCTGTTGCCTACGCGGGGTGCCGATTTCGGGCCGTTCACGCTGGATCCGGGGGAAGCAAATATCGGGGACTTGCTGGGAAACCATGACGAGCTCGGGCAGGAACTTGAGGGCGTGATGGCGCAGGCCGTTGACTCGGCAATCAAGCAGATGAATGGCCACGGCATATGGCGCAGTCCCAGGGACCGTGGAGTGGGTGGGCCGATGGTGGATGCTCTTTTTCCCTCGGATAAGGCACCCATGCGCGTGTGGGAAAGCAAGGCGCTGGCATTGATTCGTCGCTACATCACACCGGATCACAGCTCGCGTAACCGCCGGGAAGAGCCTTGGAGCTATCGAATTCCCGTGCTCTCTCCCGCAGACCGTCGTGCTTTTCTGCGGGCACAGTGGTCACCATTTCTGCCCGAGTCTTCCTGGGAAGGGCAACGGCTTAAGCGTGACGGCACAGCGCAGGTGTACCTCGACGTTAGCGGTTCCATGAATGCGGAGATGCCTCTGGTAATTGGTTTGCTTAACCGCCTGGGGCGCCACATCCGGCGGCCGTTCTGGGCATTCAGTGACCATGTGGCTCCCGCAGTGATTGAGAACGGGCAACTGCGCACGTCGACATCGGGTGGCACATCCATGCTGTGTGTTATCGACCATGTTGCCAGGACCCACCCGGATGCTGCCATCGTAGTGACCGATGGGTATATCGAACCCATCAGCCTCCAACAGGTAGCCAAAACAGGAAGCACCCGACTGCATGTCCTGATTACCCGCGATGGCAATCCCGATCTGATTGCCAGGGCCGGGCTGCCCTACACCCAACTGGAAAAGGTGCCCTCATGATTCACTGTTCTGAAGCTGTTCTTCCGGGACACCCGGATAAATTCTGTGACCGCATCGCGGATGCCATCGTGGCCGAAGCATTGGACGCAGACCCATTTGCATTCGCCCAGATCGAAGTGGGTGTCTGGTCGGATGAGGCCTGGTTGTCCGGCAATATCGTCACCCGTACACCACTGAAACGAACACCTGCGGAAATTCTGGTGCAAACCGGGCTCTCGATCGGGCTGGACAGTACAAACCGGGTAGACGCCATGCGTTACCGCATTTCTGACACCGTCTGCCGCAACATCGACGATCCGACCGAGG
>CAJASG010000112.1 GCA_903944555.1 uncultured beta proteobacterium | reverse complement strand
TTCCCAATACGTAACGGCGCCAGCGTAGTCGGAGCGACGGTAGGCTGCAACCCCGGAAATCATCAATCCCATGGGGTGCTGCGGATTGATTTCCAAGGCATTCTTAATCAGAGTAAGTGGTCGTCCTTCGATATCGCCATTGGCCTTCACCGCCAAGAGATCCGCGTAGTCCACCAGCAGATCTGCGTCGGTGTTGACGACATCACCAGCCCGCTCGAAGGCCTGCTCAGCTTCGTTCAAGCGCCCCATCACCTTGTAAGAACGCGCAAGCATGGCCCAACCCTTTGGGTTGTTGGGACTTTCCTTCAGACGCTCAGCGAGACCATCGACCATCTTCAGTACTTTGTCGTTGGCAGCGTTTTGAGCCGCTATCGGGTCGATGGCCGCCGGTGTTCCGATGGACCAATACATGCCGCCTGCTCCGAGCGGCAACAGCAGAGCAACTACTGTTGCGGTGCGTCTTGCCGTCCAAAAGGTGGTGCCAGGTGTGGATTCAACTAAAGTGGTTTCAGCCGTATCGTCCAGCAGGCGGAGTTGAAGTTCGTCCTTTGTGGTTTCATAGTCGGTTGCACTAATCACCCCGCGCGCCAGATCACTTTCAAGCGTCTTCAGCTGGTCGCGGTAAATGGTTGAATTGAGGCGTTGGCTTGAAACGCCACCCAGCGGAGCGGGCCGCAACAGCGGGCGAACGAGCCAAGCCATTGCCAGCAGCGTCAAGAGCGCTGCAATTGAATAAAAAACGATCATGAGGGAAGTTCCGTGTCCTGGAGTAGAGACTGCGCTTTTGCGCGTTGAGCTGCATCAAGGCTGGGTGTCTGGGTATTTGCGGCGCTGCGGCGCACCATACGCACAAGACCAAATAAGGCACCAATTAACAATAAAAAAGGCCCAAACCACAACATCCAAGTCAGCGGTTTAACAACGGGGCGGTAGAGAACAAAGTCGCCATACCGGCTAACCAGGTAGTCCCTGATTTCGGAGTCGGATTTACCGTCTTTTATTAGCGTACGAATCTCGCGGCGCAAGTCCATTGCCAAATCTGCCCGGGATCCAGCAAGTGATTCGTTCTGACAAACAAGGCAACGGAGTTCTTCAGAAATAACAATCAACCGTTGCTCTATCACTGGGTCTTCTGCCAGCGCAGGTGCCTCGCCCGCGACAGATGAAACACTGAGTTGCAGGGCCATAACAAGTGCCAGCAGGTATTTCATTTTTGAAGTTCCCGAATCAGTGGCAATATTTTGTCTCTTAAGGTTTCATCCGTTATTGGGCCGATCTGCTTGTAGCGAATGACGCCAGCCTTGTCGATCAAAAAGGATTCGGGCACGCCGTAGACGCCAAAATCGATGCCGATGCGACCGTCTTTGTCCGTAATTGTTTTGTCATAGGGGTTGCCGTATCGGGCCAACCATTTCAAACCATCGGCATCCTTGTCCTTGTAATCCAGCCCGATGATTGGTAGCGTTTTCGTCTTGGCAAACTCCATCAATATGGGGTGCTCCTGCCGACAAGCCACGCACCATGATGCCCAAGTGTTGAGCAACCAAACTTGCCCAAGCATGTCTTTGGCTGAAAACTGCTTCTCTGGTGCCTGAAGTATCGGCGCCGAGAAATTTGGCGCCGGCTTGCCGATCAGCGGTGATGGGATTTCGTGTGGATCGCGCGTCAAACCAATGGCGAGAAAGATAACGAGTACGATAAAAACTGCGAGAGGAATCAGTGCCTTTTTCATGCCACCAATCCAGTTTGCACGGGTGGGGTAACACTAACGGTGAGTTTTCGGCGATAGCGCCGATCCAAAGCAGCCATGGCGCCACCTAGAGCCATTAGTAGGCACCCACCCCAAATCCATGTGATAAAGGGCTTGTGGTAAACGCGCATTGCCCATGCTGGGTTGTCTCCGCCTTCCAGTCGCTCACCTAAAGATACATACACGTCACGTGTTAAGTTGGTGTCAATTGCGGCTTCCGTCATTGGCATGGTGGACGAAAAATACGTGCGCTTTTCTGGATGTAGAGTTCTGAGAACTTTGCCATCACGGATCAACTCAACCTCACCTACATCGGCGTTGTAGTTTGGACCTGATTCGGCGCGAATGCCAGTCAGACGGAAGGTATAGCCCCCCACTGAAACAGTGTCACCCATGACCATGCGTACATCTTTTTCAGTCTCATAGCCCTTAACCATCGTGATGCCAATCACACACACCGCGATTCCTATATGGGCCACATGCATGCCCCAGAAGGACACAGGGGTGGATTTCCAATTCACAGTGTCTTTGAACTGTCGGTAAATCTGATTGGCTGAGCCCAAAATAATCCAGAAAGCCAGAGTCAATCCGAGGGCAGCGAGTGCAGACCAAGCTCCAGCCAAAAGCGGCGCCGTACAGCCCAGCAGCACCGAAATGATGGCGACCGGCCTGAGTTTTTTGGCCAGCTCGCGAGTGCTGTCGCTTTTCCAGCGGGAGTAGGAGCCAATCACCATGAAAAACAGCACTGGCACCATGAGGGGTGCAAATACGGCATTGAAATAGGGCGAACCAACCGACAGTTTTCCCAAGTTCAGTGCATCGACTATCAATGGGTACAAAGTGCCTAGCAACACACTAGCCGCAGCGGTTGCCAGCAATACGTTGTTGACCAGCAAGAACGTCTCCCTGGACACCAAAGCAAATGATCCCACTGACCGTACCGTGCTGGCACGCATGGCAAACAGGGTCAATGAGCCCCCCACCACTACGCACAGGAATAACAGGATGAAAACTCCGCGCTTTGGGTCCGTTGCAAAGGCATGCACCGAGGTCAGCACCCCGGAGCGCACCAGGAAGGTGCCCAGCAGGCTCAATGAAAATGCGGTAATTGCCAACACAATGGTCCAGTTACGAAACAGCCCGCGTTTTTCCGTCACGGCCAGCGAGTGAATGAGCGCCGTACCTACCAACCAAGGTAGGAACGAAGCGTTCTCGACCGGGTCCCAAAACCACCAACCGCCCCAGCCCAGTTCGTAATACGCCCACCATGAGCCCAAGGCAATGCCAAGCGTTAAAAATATCCAGGCGGCAGTGGCCCAGGGACGTGACCAACGCGCCCACGCCGCGTCAAGGCGACCATTAAGCAAAGCTGCAATCGCGAAGGCAAAGGGTACGGCCATGCCAACGTAGCCCATATACAACATGGGGGGGTGAAACACCAGACCGGGATCTTGCAACAAAGGGTTCAGATCTTTGCCATCCGCAGGAATGTCACTCAAACGCAAAAACGGGTTGGAAGTGATCAGCATGAATAATAGGAAGCCGACTGCAATCAGACCCAAAATGCCCAGTACCCGTGACACCATTGCGTCGGGCAACTGGCGAGAAAAAATGGACACAGCAAGCATCCATGAACTCAGCATCATCAACCAAAGGAGCAGTGAGCCCTCATGCCCGCCCCACACTCCCGCAATTCGGTAGATGTCGGGGAGCTTGGAGTTGGAATGTTGCGCCACATAGGACACCGAAAAGTCGTTGGTGTAGAAGGCGTAGGTAAGGCAAGCAAACGAAAAGGCCGTCAGAAAAAAAAGTGCCTGTGCTCCGGGGCGAGCCAGAGCCATCCAGTCGCCGCGCCCCTGTTGCCCCCCAATGACACTCAGGGTGCCCATTGCCAGCGCTACAAATAGCGAAAGGATCAGCGAAAAATGACCAATTTCAGGAATCATGACTGTCTCGGTTATTTCAGTGTTTGGATGGTCTTTTGGGCTTTAGCCTGGTCCATGGCATGTTGGGCTTCAGGTGGCATATAGTTTTCATCGTGCTTAGCCAGTACTTCTGTTGCCACAAAATTACCATCGTCTCCCAATTTGCCCTGCGCTACCACGCCTTTTCCTTCGCGAAACAGGTCGGGCAAGATGCCTGTGTAGCTCACTTTGACTTCTTTAACACTATCAGTGACCACAAATGCCACGGTCAGGTTGTCGCGCTTGATGGAGCCCTCCCGCACCATTCCACCAACCCGAAAGGTTCGGTTCTTGGGTGCTTCACCGGATGCGATCTGGCTGGGGGTAAAGAAGAAAACCAGATTGCTCTCGAACGCGTTGAGAACCAAGTAGGCGGCCAGACTGAGAGCCGCGAGGCCACCGCCAATAATGGCGGCTCGTTTGTGACGAGGTTTCATAGAGAAGTGCTTTCAGAAACCAGTTCGTTACGAAGTTGGCTAATAAGTTCCGTCCGTTGATGACGAATGAGAAGAGATTCACCCACCATCACCACTGCAGTCAAGCCGAAGCAGCCCCAAACGTAAAAGGCGTAGCCGCCCATGGCGAAGAAATCCGAAACACTATTCCACTGCATGTTTGACCCACTCCGTATGACGTTCCCGGTCCAAAATAATATTGCGTACCCGTGCCAAAGCCGCCGCGATGGTGTACATCCAAAAGGCAAAGACCATGATCAGCATGCCCCACAGCATGGGGACTGCCATTGACGGCGCAGCGGTCAAGGAGACAGAAGCGCCTTGGTGTAAGGTGTTCCACCACTTGACCGAGAAGTAAATAATGGGGACGTTCACCACACCCACCAAGGCCAGTACAGCGCAGGCCTTGTCGGCCCGACGTGGATCGTCAATGCTGGATTGCAGTGCCAGAAAACCCAGGTAAAGAAAAAGCAGGATCAACGTTGAGGTGAGTCGCGCATCCCATACCCACCAAGCACCCCACATTGGTTTTCCCCACAAGGCACCGGTCACGAGTGATAAAAATGCAAACAAGGCGCCGGTTGGCGCTAACGCCGAGGCCATCATGCCGGACAAGCGTGTATTAAAGGCAAGCCCTAAACCTGCCCATGCCGCCATCACGATATAAATGAACATGGACATTTGGGATGCGGGCACGTGCACAAAAATAATGCGATAACCCTGCCCTTGTTGTGCGTCGGTCGGAGCCACGAAGAAAGAAATCCAGAGGCCGACTACCATCAGAATCCCGGCTAGAGCAGCGAACCAGGGCCACAAGCGGCCGGCCAGGAAATAGAAATTTTGAGGCGAAGAAAATTTGAACCAGTGAACTAGACGTGTTTTCATTCCAGGGAAATTCTCAAAGCAGCCGTTGTGGCCAAGGGTGCGAAAAATAGGGACAGTACGAGCAAGGCAGCAAGCAAGGACAAGTGGCCACTGGCCCCCAAGCCTGCGGCGTCAGCCTCAACGGCACCCGCCCCGAATATCAGGATAGGAATATACAAGGGCAATACTAGCAACGACAATAATACCCCTGCTCCCCGTACGCCCAAGGTCAAGGCAGCGCCGATGCTTCCAATCAAGCTCAAGGTGGGAGTTCCAAGCAATAGGGATAACATTAATATTCCCAAGGCGCGGCTATCTAGCCCAAACTGTAGACCCAGCACGGGTGCCATTAACACCAGGGGTAATCCGGAGAGTAAAAAGTGCGAGAGCGCCTTAGTCGCCACCAATAAACCCAAAGGAGTGGAGGAAAGTGCCATTTGCTCCAGCGATCCGTCAGCGTAGTCGGTGGCGAACAGGCGTTGCAGAGATAGCATGGCTGCCAGCAGAGCACTGACCCACAGCACGCCAGGGGCCATACGCAGCAGTAGGGCTGACTCGGGTCCCACACCCAGTGGAAACAAGCTTGCAATGACGACGAAAAATACAAGTGGTGTTAACACGTCGCCCTTTTGTCGCATTGCCAGTGCAACATCGCGTCGAAGGTTAGCAAGCAGGACTCCGGCCAGTCCCACTCTTTTAGGCCCTTGCCGCATCATGCGTGCAACTCCAATATTTGAGCAGGAATGCATCCGATAGGTACCTGTTGATGGCTGGTTAACACGGTGAGGCCGCCATCGGTCAAATGGTCTGCAATCAGATCCGCCAGCATTTTTATTCCTGATTCGTCCATCGCCACAAAGGGTTCATCCAGAACCCACAGTCGCGCAGGGCTGAGGGCGAGACGAGTCAAGGCGACGCGGCGCTTCTGTCCCTGAGATAAGTGACGAACCAACTGCTGGCTACGGCCACCCACCCCAAAGCGCGCCAGTACCTCGCATATTTGATCGTGGTCGACTTGGGATCCGCCCAGGGCCGTCAAAAATCGAAGATTCTCACTCACAGTCATGGATTCCTGAAGTGCGTTGAGGTGGCCCAGGTAGCACAAATCGTTTTGATAGGCCTCTCTCTGAGAGCGAATCGGTGCTCCGTCCCAGTCAATTTCCCCGAGCTCTATCGGCGCCAAGCCGCAAAGCATACGTAGCAAACTCGTTTTTCCAACGCCGTTGGCACCTGTTATGTACAACCAATTGCCTGGTTCCAGAGTGCAGTCTACGTCTTTGAAGAGTGTCCGTCCGCCCTTGCTACAGCCGAGCTTGTCAAAGGTGAGTGTCGGTGCAGTTTTCAAAGAAGGACTTCGCAAAATCGGAGATCCCAATTTTACGGTATGCCCCTATAAATATTGCGGTGATTGACGGCAATGTTGTGGATATTTTGATTTAGGTTAAGGACTGTAACGTTGGCTGCAATCGACAATGACTGCGTCCGAGCGAATTGTTGCAGCCGTCGTCGGACCTCAATTGCCACCGCTGTGGTGGGTTGGCTGCAAGGTACCATGGAGTAAGAATTATGAAGTTTCCACGTCTTTCCAGTGTTGCTGCAGCAGTGATGCTGACAGGGCTTGCTGTTTCCGCGTTGGCTCAAGACAAGAGCCCTGAGGCCCCGGTGATGACTGCTTCCGAAAAGGAAACAGCCAAGAAGATCTATTTTGAACGCTGCGCAGGTTGCCATGGTGTTTTGCGCAAAGGCGCAACCGGCAAAAATCTGGAGCCCCATTGGACAAAAACCGCCAAGGATGGAACAAAGACTGAGGGTGGCACGCTGAGTTTGGGTCAGTCGCGTTTGGAGAAGATCATCGGCTACGGTACCGATGGCGGCATGGTGAATTTTGACGACATCCTGACCAAGGAAGAGTTGTCCCTGATGGCTAAGTACATCCAGAACACACCAGATGTGCCGCCTGAGTACAGCTTCAAAGACACCATGGACTCGTGGAAGGTGATGGTTCCCGTCAATGAGCGTCCTACCAAGCAAATGAACAAGTTCAATTTGAAGAACATGTTCTCTGTCACTCTGCGTGACACCGGTGAAGTGGCGTTGATCGACGGTGACACAAAAGAGATTCGCAGTGTTGTCAAGACGGGCTATGCGGTGCATATCTCCCGTTTGTCCAAGTCGGGTCGCTATGTTTACGTGATTGGTCGCGATGGTCGCTTGTCTTTGATTGACTTGTGGATGGAGAAGCCTGGCGTTGTTGCTGAGGTGAAGATCGGCTTTGATGCGCGCTCTGTGGATACTTCCAAGTTCAAAGGCTTTGAAGATAAATACGCAATCGCAGGTTCTTACTGGCCCCCGCAATACGTCATCATGGATGGCGATACGCTCAAGCCCCGCAAGGTGGTCAGCACCCGTGGCATGACGGTCGATGGCGAATACCATCCTGAGCCACGCGTAGCCTCGATCTCGGCATCTGAGATCAAGCCGGAATGGGTCGTCAACATCAAGGAAACAGGACAGATCCTGTTGGTGGACTACTCGGATATCGAGAATCTGAAGACCACTACCATCGCGTCAGCAAAGTTCCTGCATGACGGTGGTTTTGATGCGTCCAAGCGTTACTTCCTGGTGGCCGCCAACGCATCCAACAAAATTGCTGCGGTTGACCTGAAGAACGGCAAACTTGCCGCTTTGATTGATGTCGCCAAGATTCCTCACCCTGGCCGTGGTGCCAACTTTGTCCATCCCAAGTTTGGCCCTGTATGGGCAACCGGACACTTGGGTGCTGACGTGGTTACGTTGATCAGTACAGCATCTGACAATCCAAAGTACTCCAAGTACAAGGAGTTCAACTGGAAAGTAGTCCAGGAAGTGAAACACGTTCCGGGCAACTTGTTCGTGAAAACCCACCCCAAATCTACCCATTTGTGGGCTGACTCTGCGCAAAATTCCGATAAGGAAACGGCTGAATCAGTGTCTGTTTGGAATATGTCGGATCTGTCCAAGCCGTTCAAAACCATCAATGTGGCTAAGGACTCTGGTTTGCCTGTGACCAAGGCCACGCGCCGCGCGGTGCATCCTGAGTACAGCGCAGATGGAACTGAAGTCTGGATCTCTTTGTGGGGTGGCAAGGCCGATCAGTCTGCTATCGTTGTGTATGACGACAAGACTTTGGCTTTGAAGAAGGTGATCACCGATCCGAAGATCATCACTCCTACTGGCAAGTTCAACGTGTACAACACGCAGCATGACATCTACTAATCGTTCGTTGGTGGATTGATGTGGCGATAAAGGGGCGGAAGCCCCTTTATCCTTTGCATCTGTATTGAGTCTTTATGAAGTTTGGAGAGTTTTAATGGCGTCAAAGACTGCGACCCTGTGGGCAACCCTGAAAAAGCCGAGCGCGAAATATTCGTTGTTGGCTTTACTGGCGGTAGGTTTTGTTTCGGGTGTGTTTTTCTGGGGTGGGTTTAATACCGCGATGGAGGCCACCAATCAGCTGGAGTTTTGCGTCTCCTGTCATGAGATGAATGACAACGTGTACCAAGAATACAAGAAGACCATTCACTACACCAATCGTACGGGTGTGCGTGCCGTCTGTTCGGATTGCCATGTGCCCAAGGACTGGTCACACAAGATGATTCGCAAGATTCAGGCAAGCGCCGAAGTCTGGGGTAAGTTGGTTGGAACTATTGACACCAAGGAAAAGTTTGAGGCAAACCGTTTACGCTTGGCTGAACATGAGTGGGCACGGATGAAGGCCAGTGACTCCCGCGAGTGTCGCAATTGCCATAGTTTTGAGGGCATGGATACGGAGAAGCAAAAACTGCGTGGTGCCAAAATGCACAAAATTGCGCAGGACGAGAAGCAAACCTGTATTGATTGCCATAAAGGTATCGCCCATCAAAAGCCAAAGGGTATGAAGGAAGACGACGAGTGATTGGCAATCGGTTGATTTCAATTCAGAAATCAACCCTCTTTTTAAATATTGAAAGGACTATCTCAAATGAAAAAATCGACTGCTTCCCTGCTGGTTGTCGGCACTCTACTGGCGTTGGGTTCCCAAATGGCCGTAGCTGCCCCTGATTGGACCAAGGTCCCCAAGCGGGATATCAATGTATTCCATCCTGGTGTAACTCCCATTGAATGGGTAGGCAAGAAATCAGACCACAGCGGCACCGCGGGCCTGAAAAAGGGTGAGACTTGCGTGGGCTGCCACGAAGAGAAGGGTACTTTGAATTTCAATTTCAAACGCCTCGCGGACAAGGAATTGGAGCCCAAAGGTGCACCCAAAACCATGATGTACCCGGTTGGTGTTCAGGCGGTATATGACGCGAGTAGCCTCTACATCCGTTTGACGTTCAAGGCCCCCCCGGGCGGCGCTGACAAAGGTGACAAAGAGAATGAGGTCAAGGCCGCAGTAATGTTCCCTGATGCGAAAGTGCCTCAGGCGTCTCAAGTGGGTTGCTGGGCATCCTGCCACATCGACGCTCGCACTATGCCTGGCGCTGATGAAAAGAAAACCAAATACGCCAAAGAAGGCAGTTACGAGCTGATGCAGTGGAAGAGTGCCAAGGGCGCCAAAGTGGCGGATGGCACAGTGACTACCGAGCGCAAGATGGACGGCGGTGCATTGGGTGCCAAGGCAGAGGGTTCCAAGGCTGGCGACACTTACACCGTTACATTTACGCGTAAGAATCCCGGTGAAGGCAAGACTGTTCCGTTTGGCATCGCAATTCATGGAGATAACTCGACGGGACGATTCCACCATGTTTCACTGGGTTACACCTTGGGCCTGGGTGCGGATGGCGACGTGAAAGCGACCAAACAGTAAGCGTTTGATCCTCTAAAACGAGCACCAGTTTTTGCTGGGCTCGTTTTTTTTCGTCCTGCTTGGCTCAGTTCGGTCTGAGCACGGCCAATGCACTATTCAAAGGATCGCTTCTGCGCCTTTGAACCACTGCAGCCGCGGGTTGAGCGCCACCACTTGACCTACGATGATCAGGGCGGGCGATTCAAGGCTCGCATTAAGCACTTGTTCGGGTAAAGATCCCAATGTTCCGGCTATGACACGCTGACGCGCGGTTGTTCCTTTTTCGATGATGGCTGCCGGTGTGCTGATTGGCATTCCATGCAGTATCAGTTGACGTGCAATCTCAGGCAATGCGCCCAGTCCCATGTAAATCACGACAGTTTGATTTGACCTTGCGAGGGCAGTCCAATCGAGATCCAGTGTGCCGTCTTTGAGGTGACCTGTTGTAAAAATGCAGGACTGCGCATGGTCTCGGTGGGTGAGAGGGATGCCCGCATAGCAGGAAATACCACTGGCGGCAGTGATTCCGGGAACCACCTCAAAAGCAATACCTTGGTCTGCAAGTGTCTCCAGTTCTTCACCCCCGCGTCCGAAAATAAATGGATCGCCACCTTTGAGTCGAACGACTTTTTTTCCTTGACGCGCAAGTTTTACCAGCAATAGGTTGATCTCGTCCTGTGGCAAGGTGTGCCGATTAGTCTGCTTTCCAACATAGATCTTTTCAGCGCCGTTGTGGATAAGGCTGATGACACCTGGCCCGACCAAGTTGTCATACACAACCACGTCTGCAACGGCCAGCAGTCTGGCCGCTTTCAAAGTGAGCAACTCTGGGTCACCGGGACCTGCACCCACTAGATAAACGACTCCCAGCGGTGTCATTTTTGGGATTTCATTCACTTGCTTTTCGGGTGCCAACATATTGCTCACGGAGTTCCTCGTTACATCATTTGACCGTTTTTGGACTATGGAAAAATGCGAACGTTTCGGAGAGATCTACTCCGAATGCTGATGCAAATTTGTCATTATCTGAGCGTAAATTATGCAGCCTTATGGGTAGGGCAGAAGGTGATAAGTATTCAATTCTTGATTCGCATCAAGTTTGAAATCGATACTTGGGTTTTGAGTGAGAATTTGCCCAAATCACAATCCGATCGCAGGATAATTTGTCTGCCATGTCTATGAAGAGATTTAATCGTGCACTCCAAACTGAGCCATATTGATCGTTACGGCATGCGTTTTTGTGTCGCCGTGGCAAGGGTTGGGGTCGCGGGTTTGATCGCGTTTTTAACAGCGCCGTCTTGGGCGGAGTCTCCTGTTCTTATTGAGCCAAGTCGACAAAAAGAACTTGTCACACTGGTCCGGCAGGACTGTGGCTCCTGTCATGGCTTAACCCTGCAAGGGGGCTTGGGCCCCGCTTTGCTGCCGGACACTTTGAAGGGCAAACCAGCGGAATACCTCAGGCTGGTCATCCTTCAGGGGCGGCCCAGTACCGCTATGCCGCCTTGGCAACGCTTTTTGAGTGAGACTGAAGCCGAGTGGATTGTTTCCAATTTGCAAAAAGGTTTTCCCCGTGAATTTTAGAAATTATCAAACACTGCTGCTCGCTGCATTGGTTTCCATTCTTTCCGGCTGTTCGGGGCCGGTTCTTCGTGGCACTGGCGATTTGGGTGTGATTATTGAACGTGCCTCCGGGAGCGTGCAGATCGTCGATTCCAGCAAATTCGTCACGATTGCCAGTGTCCAAGGTTTGGGTGATTTGTCGCATGCTTCTCTGGTGTACTCCCGCGACGGTCGCTTTGCCTACGTATTTGGGCGCGATGGGGGGTTGACGAAAGTCGACCTCTTGCTGGGTGCTATCGAACGTCGGGTGATGCAGGCGGGCAACAGCATTGGTGGTGCCATCTCGCAAGACGGAACGCTGGTGGCCGCCCAGAATTACTCGCCTGGTGGCGTGAAGGTTTTTGCGGCGGAGACCTTGGAACTGGTTGCTGACGTCCCGTCTGTGTATGGCGATGCGGGCTTGCGCTCCAAAGTAGTCGGTTTGGCCGATGCACCGGGTGGCCGCTTTGTATGGAGCCTTTTTGACGCAGGTGAAATATGGGTTGGCGATTTTTCAGACCCCAAGCAAGCACGTATCGAGAAGTTCAAAGATATTGGCAAACAACCGTACGATGGACTGATCACACCCAATGGCCGTTTCTATTTGGCAGGCCTGTTTGGTGAAGATGGAATGGCGATGGTCGACCTGTGGCACCCGGAACTGGGCGCGCGCCGAATCCTGAACGGCTATGGCAAGGGTGAAGAAAAGCTGCCCGTGTACAAGATGCCCCACCTGCGGGGTTGGGCAGTGGCCGGCAAGTATGCCTATGTGCCCGCTATTGGGCGGCATGAGGTGCTGGTGGTGGACACGGAAACTTGGCTGGAGGCAGGGCGTGTGAAGGTGGCGGGGCAGCCGGTGTTTGTCATCGCACGGCCTGATGGTCGTCAAGTGTGGGTCAATTTTGCATTTCCAGACAATGGCAACGTGGACGTGATTGATGTCGAAAGCCGCAAAGTCGTGAAGCAGCTCGCACCCGGTAAGGCCGTGTTGCATATGGAGTTCACACCACGCGGCGAGTCGGTCTGGATTTCGGCCCGTGACGATAACCGCGTCGTGGTGTACGACACCGCCAGTTTTGCACAACGTGCCGTGCTGCCAGCGCAGGCTCCGAGCGGTATTTTCTTCACCAGCCGTGCGGCCCGCATCGGTTTTTGAGATGGGCATGAAACCAATGGACGGATCAGCACAGACGAATCAGCGCGTTTTAAGTGGACTGGAGTTCAAGCTGTTAAATGACTACCAGCGCGATTTCCCGCTGGTTGCAGCGCCGTTTGCTGAATTGGCCCAGCGTCTTGATGTTGACGAGGCAACGGTAATCCAGCGGCTGCAATCCATGCTGCAAACCGGATTGATTAGCCGTATCGGCGCGGTTTTCCGCCCCAATGTGGTCGGTGTCAGTGCCTTGGCGGCACTGGCTGTTCCGGTGGATCGATTAGAGGCCGTGGCGGCCTTGGTCAGTGCCTTCTCGGAGGTCAACCACAACTACCAACGCGAGCATCGGTTCAATCTCTGGTTTGTGGTCACGGCGTCTACCGCCGATGAACTGCGACAGACGTTTGACGCAATTGAACAGGTGTGCGGGTCTGGCCCGGTTTTGCGCCTCCCCTTGCTGGAGCAGTTTCACATTGATCTGGGGTTTGGCCTGGGTGCCACCGCGTCACCTTATTTTCAGGCGGACACCCAAGTGCGGGCGGACGTGGCGGCGATTGAGTTGACTGCGGCGCAGCGCAGCTTGATGGCGGTACTGCAGAAGGGCCTGCCCTTGGTGTCCCGGCCCTTTGCCGCCTTGGGCTGGTCGGAAAGCGATGCCATTGCATTGTTGGCCCGATGGGTTGACGTGGGGGTGATCAAACGGTTTGGCGTAGTGGTGCGCCACCATGAGTTGGGCTATACCTCCAATGCCATGGTTGTCTGGAATGTGCCCGATGACAGGGTGAGTCATCTCGGCAAAGCTATCGCGGCAACGGGGCGGGTCAGTTTGTGCTACCGCAGGCCACGGCAACTGCCGCACTGGCCATTCAATTTATTTTGCATGATTCATGGCAAAGACCGCTCAGACGTCGAACAGCGCATTGCCGCGCTGGAAAAAATTTGTGCATTGGATGCCTACCCGCATGAGGTTTTGTTCAGTTGCCGCAGATTCAAACAATGCGGTGCGCGCTACGTGGCCGATGTCGCTTGTGAAGCAATACCGGAGTTCGCCCATGGACCAGACTGATCGCGACATCATCAACCATTTGCACGGTGGGCTGGCGATTTGTGATCGACCCTACCTCGAAGCCGCGCAGCGTCTGGGCCTTGGTGAGGATGAACTCCTTGAGCGGCTTGCCCGATTACTGAAGGACGGCGTACTCACCCGTGTGGGCCCGCTGTACCAGATTGAACGCATGGGGGGGGCCTTTACCCTTGCGGCCTTACATGCCCCTGCAGAACGCTATGAGATCGTTGCGAAGTGTGTGAACGCATTGCCACAGGTGGCGCACAACTACGAGCGCGACCATGACCTCAACATGTGGTTTGTCATCGCCACCGAGACCCCGGCAGAAATTGAAGATGTCATCGCGCAGATTGAGCGGGAAACAGGCTGTACCGTTTTCAATTTCCCGAAGTCACGCGAATATTTCGTTGAACTGAATCTCAAAGCGTGAGCCGATCTATGCCAAACACTCCATTGCAAACAGTTGATGTGGTTGATGCCATTGATCGCGCGATCATCGTGGCGACGCAAGGCGGGCTGCCCTTGGTGCCACAGCCTTACCACGCCATCGCGCGCGAACTGCACCTTGAACCCGAGGACGTTATCTGCCGTATGCGTCGCCTCCTCGATGTGGGTGTCATACGCCGCCTTGGCGTAGTGCCCAACCACTACGCGATTGGTTACCGTGCCAATGGCATGTCGGTTTGGGATGTACCCGATGAATTGGTGGACCAACTCGGTAAGGCAGTTGGCGGCTTTGACTTTGTCAGCCATTGCTACTGCCGCCCCAGGTGCTTGCCACAGTGGCCGTACAACCTGTTTGCCATGGTGCACGGGAAAACGCGTGAGGAAGTCAGCCTGCAAGTGACCCAAATAGCCGATTTTCTGGGGCCGCAGGCCCGCAGTCATTCTGTTTTGTACAGCACCCGTATTTTGAAGAAAACCGGGCTGCGCCTGGCGGGCCCCAAAACGGCCGAATAGAGGAAAGACCATGTTTCGAATTACACAGTACATGCGAGAAATCGCCAATCCAACGCCGTTGGGCCCCAAGCGCAATCCACCGGGGCCGGTGGTGATCTGGAATCTGATCCGGCGTTGCAACTTGACCTGCAAGCATTGCTACTCCATCTCCACGGACAAGGATTTCCCCGGGGAGCTGAGCACCTCGGAGGTCTATGGCGTGATGGATGACTTGCGCGGCTTTGGTGTGCCGGTGCTGATTTTGTCCGGTGGCGAGCCCTTGTTGCGGCCCGATATTTTTGACATTTCACGCCGCGCCAAAGACATGGGGTTTTACGTCGGATTGTCCAGCAACGGTACCTTGATCGACGAATCGAATATTGAACGCATCGCCGCAGTAGGGTACGACTATGTCGGCGTCAGTTTGGACGGTATTCGCGAAACCCATGATGTATTCCGACGCAAAGAGGGCGCCTTTGAAGCGTCTCTCAAAGGCATCAAGTTGTGCAGTGCGGCGGGCATCAAGGCGGGTGTGCGTTTTACCCTGACCCAGGACAATGCCCATGATTTGCCGGCCTTGCTGAAGCTGGTGGAAGATGAAGGCATCGACAAGTTTTACCTGTCGCACCTTAACTACGCTGGGCGTGGAAACACCAACCGTGGTCGGGATGCGTTTTTGGAAACCACCCGCAAGGCGATGGACCTGCTTTTTGACACCTGCTGGAAATACCTGGAAGCGGGAGTGGACAAAGAATTTGTCACGGGGAATAACGACGCGGATGGTGTCTACCTGCTGCACTGGGTGCGCCGCCATTTTCCTGAAAAAGAAGCGGCTTTGCGCGCCAAGCTGGCGCAGTGGGGGGGCAACTCTTCTGGCGTCAACGTGGCCAACATTGACAACCTCGGCAACGTGCATCCGGATACCTTTTGGTGGCACCACAACTTGGGCAACGTGCGGGACCGTGCCTTCTCCGACATCTGGCGCGATACCTCCGACCCGCTGATGGCGGGGCTTAAGGCGGTGCCACGCACCATCAAGGGTCGCTGCGGCGAGTGCACCTACTTTGATGTGTGTGGTGGCAACACCCGGGTACGAGCCTTGCAATTGACCGGAGACCCCTGGCAGGAAGACCCAGCGTGCTATTTGTCGGATGAAGAAATTGGGCTGGTGGGCGAGCGTGCGCGGGTTCCCATGAAGCCCTACATCGGCGTACGGCAGGCGAGAGAAGCCCAATGAGCCAGCGTTTACTGCGAAGCCCTTGGGCCGCCATTTTGGTGCTGTTGTCGGGCAGCTTCGCGTCCATGGCCTGGGCCGATGTGGATGTCAAACAGACCTACCAAGCCCATTGCGCCGCGTGCCATGGCGTAGACCGCTTGGGAGGCACCGGTCCGGCCTTATTGCCGCAAAGTTTGGAGCGATTGCGCAAGCCCGAAGCCTTGAAGACCATTGCGCAAGGTCGCGCGGCAACCCAGATGGCGGGTTTTTCTGAACGCTTGGCCAAAGACGAGATCGACGCGCTGGTTCAGTACATCTACACAGAAACGGCCACAGCCCCGACATTTTCGGAGGCTGATATCCGCGCCTCGCGCCTCGTTTACCACGCAACAGCCAGCCTGCCGAACAAGCCACTGCAGGCGTTCAACGGTGTGGACATGATGAATCTGTTCATCGTGGTCGAAACGGGGGACCACCACGTCACCGTGCTGGATGGTGACAAGTTGGAGCCCATCCACCGCTTCCCCAGCCGCTACGCCCTGCACGGCGGCCCGAAATTCACCCCTGACGGCCGCTATGTGTTCTTTGCCTCGCGCGATGGCTGGGTCAGCAAGTTCGACATTTGGAACCTGAAGGTGGTGGCCGAGATTCGGGCTGGCATCAATACGCGCAACGTGGCTGTGTCGGGGGACGGCAAGTACCTGGCAGTTGCCAACTACCTGCCACAAACGCTGGTGCTACTGGACGCGGATTTGAATGTACTCAAGGTGCATGCGGTTAAAGACAAGGACGGACGCATTGGCTCCCGGGTGTCAGCGGTGTACGACGCCGCGCCACGGCAGAGTTTTGTGGCGGCGTTGAAGGACGTTCCTGAGTTGTGGGAGATCAGCTACAACCCCAAGGCCGATGATGTGCCGATCGGCATGATCCATGATTTTCAGTACAAAGAAGGCGCCTTCATTCCCGGCTTTCTCAACCCGCGCCGTACCTACCTGTCGGAGCCTTTGGATGACTTCTTCTTCACCCAGAGTTACGACGAGGTGATGGGTACCAGCCGCGAGGCGGGCAAGGGGCAGGTCGTGAACCTGGATGTACGCAAAAAAATTGCCGATCTCAGCCTGCCTGGTATGCCGCACCTTGGTTCGGGCATTACCTGGGGCTGGCAGGGCAAGACGGTGATGGCCACGCCTAATCTGAAGGATGGGCTGATCACGGTAATTGACATGGCAGACTGGAAGACTATCAAGTCACTGCCGACGCCAGGGCCGGGGTTCTTTATGCGCTCGCACGAAAAGACGCCCTATGCATGGGCGGATTCAATGATGAGCAAGGCGAAAGACACACTGCAGATCATTGATAAGCGCTCGCTTGAGATCGTCACCCAGATCAAGACCGACCCAGGCAAGACCCTGGCCCACATTGAGTTCACCCGGGATGGGAGATACGCCTTGGCCAGCCTGTGGGAGCGCAAGGCTGACGGCGGCGCCTTGATCGTTTTTGACGCTGCCACCTTCAAAGAGGTCAAGCGCATTCCCATGGACAAACCCGTGGGCAAATACAACCTGTACAACAAGATCAATCGCTCCGAAGGAACGAGCCACTGATTCTTGGCGATTTCTTGTTGGATTAATGCTATCGAAATAGGAGCTGCTTGCGCATATTCCACGGGGGCTAGAACCCTATTTCGTATATAAATTAGTGTGAGCCGTAGCCTGCGAGGCGTTGTACGTCAAGGATGCGGATCTCGCGTTTGTCTATCGCAATCAGGCCTTCGGCTTCGAGTTCGTGCAGCACCCGGGAGAAGTACTCAGGGGTGAGGGACAAACGGGAGGCAATGGTGGCTTTGCTGACCGGAAGGGACACCGTTACGACGCCGATCGTGGCGGCGTCTGTATCCTCAACGTCCCGAAGAAGGTATCCAATCAGACGCTGCATGCCGCTGTGCAGGGCATACCCTTCGACGTCCTGCACAAGGCCATGGAGTCGCCGTGAAATGCCCGCAAGCATGTGTTTGCAAAAGCGCGGGTCGCGCTCAATTTCACTGAACACCGCTTGCTTACTGACGCTGATGAGCAAGGTGTCGACCAGCGCTTGCGCATTAATGATGTACGGCTTTTCCAGAAACATCATCGCTTCCGCGAAGCTGCTTCCCGCTCCGACCAGTTCAATGACCTTCTCCTGCCCGGAAGGGGAGGCGACGTACAGTTTCACTTGGCCTAGTACCACCACATGAAAGGCTTCGCAGGCTTCGCCCATTCTGAAAACCATATCGCCACGGGACAAGCGACGCAATTGGCAACCTTGCGCTATGCGTTCACGCTCCACCAATGACAGATCGCTAAATAGCGCCAGCACCGATAGATAGCGGGGCATATCGAATTGTTCGATGTCCATTTTCATGTATGGGACAAGCCCATGTAAAGTAATGTAAGGATTGTAGTTTGCCTGCTGTGTGCGGGCGCGCTGAATGCACCCTCTAGCGTGCGAGAGTGGCCCAAGCTTGCGTCAGTCGGTTGACCAGATCCTGTGGACGGTGGACCAGTGCATAGCCTTGGCGTCCAAAAAGCAGCGGCAGGTAATCGTGTGCTGACTCGTCAATGGTGACGCAAAAGGGAGAGAGACCCGCTGCATGGGCTTCGTGAATCGCCTGGCGCGTGTCCTCAATACCGTAGCGACCCTCATAAATGTCGAGGTCGTTGGGCTTGCCATCTGTCAGCAGCATCAGCAGGCGTCGGCGTTCGGGTCGTTTGGACAACTGGAGCGTGGCGTGGCGTATGGCCGCCCCCATTCGCGTGTAATAGCCAGGCTTGATCGCGCCGACACGTGCCTGGGTGAGCGTGTTCCAGGGTTCGTCAAAACTTTTCAGGTGCTGCAAGCGCACATGCTGACGCCGTACCGAGCTAAACCCCCACATCGCAAACGGGTCCCCGGTTGCGCTAAGGGCCTCGCCAAACACATACAGCGCGTCACGAATCACATCGATGACGCGGGCGTCCGAGGTGGCATAGGCATCGGTCGACAGTGACAGATCTGCCAGCAACAGGGTTGAGAGGCTGCGCTCGGATTTGGCGTGGCGTGTGTAGACGGGCGGTGTATCACTGTGCAGGCCACCGTGGCCCACCTGATCGGCATTGAAGCGAACCCAGGCATCCAGATCAATGGCGTCGCCACTTTCTTGTCCGTACTGCGGGCGTGGCGCGTCACGCAAGACCTCCAGCCGTCGCCGCAAGCGTTTTGCCGTCAGGCGCAGGGCTGCTGACGGCACATAGGGTGCTGCGTCACGTACCTCCATGGCTTGCACAACGCAGTGGTCCGGCTGCAAGACGCCACGGCGGTAGTCCCACTCGGGAAGGCGCAGGCCCGGACCCAAAGGCAAGTCGTCGGCGCTGGAGCTCGGCAAATCCAGGTCAAACTTGACACGCGACGCCAAGGTCTCTCCGTCAGGCGCCATGGACAGTTTGTCCATGTCATTGGCAGCGTTCACCGCGTTGCCGTCGTCCTCGTCATCGGTGCTGCGGTTCACCTGAACCAGTTCACTCCAGGACATGAGTGCTTCGCCCCTGAAGGGCAGCACCATGGCGTTGCGTCCATCGCTCTCCTGTGCCTGCTCGGTGCGGCGCCGCTTTTTGTCCTCGGCATTGTTGGTCCGGCTCGTTCCTTCAGAGTCCTCTTTGCCAGCGTTACGGGCGGTGGGATTTGTGAGCGCTTCGCCAGCACCAAGCCACATCCAGACCGGTGCCACTTCTGAAGGATCGATAGCGCCGCCACTTAAATGCTCGCACAGCAAGGCACTGCGCACCGCGGATTCTGCTGCTGCAGCCTTGCCTTTGAGGTGCGCAGGGTTGGGGCGCTGCGCCAGGTGTGCCGCCAGCAGCTTTTGGTGGCGTGGTGCAAATCCCGGGAATCGCTGCAAGCCGATCAGCGTCGCATGACAATTGTCCGCAATCCAGTTGCCTGAGTGCACAAAGCAAGCCGAGTGAATCGCGAG
>CAJASG010000111.1 GCA_903944555.1 uncultured beta proteobacterium | reverse complement strand
GGGATACGCCACGCTCTGCGGCCAACTCCCGCACTGAAGGCATGCGCATGCCAGGTCGAAACACCTGCTCCGCCATACGGCGTTCGGTCCACTGAACGATTTGATCGACCAAACTGGTCTTGGCCATCAGCACTGCGGTGCTGTCGGCTGCGGTGTTCGGGTGCACGGAAAGTGCGGTATTTGCCATAGATTTCCAAGAGAACGGGTCGTTACTGTACAGGTGACAGAACCAGGCCAGTTGCACCTTGTATCCATATAACTGTACCGGTAGTGTCACGGTTCTCAGTTTACATTGAGACTGTCGTCAAGGCAACAAGCCCTGCAGCCGGCGACCGCTTTCAAAGGAGCCTCTATGTACCGACTTGAACTGTTTGAACTCCACACTGGCAAGCCCAGTCGCATGCACCTGAAAGCGGGCAACCGTATCCGGGTCAATGCGGGAACACTGTGGCTCACCCTGGAAGGTCAGTCCGACGATGTTTGGCTGCGTACTGGCGAGCAATGGGATGCGCCACAGGACGTGACGGTCTGGATGTCCGGGGAGCCCAGCGCCCGAATCGACTTGCTGCGTGGTTCACCGGCGCGTTCTGCAACGCCCAAGCGTGGTTCGCCGAGTCAGGTGCGCCAGAGCGCCTTCATAGTGGCCGCGTAGTCGTGGGCCATACCGGGCCAGGCAGCACCCACCGGCGCGCCCCGCTCCACCCGCAGCCGCCCGCCCACGTAAACAGACAGCGGCTTGGCGTCCGGGCTGGAGAACACCAGGGCGTCCAGCATGTGGTCACCGGGCACACCCAGGAGCGATGGTGCGTGTTCGTCCAGCACGCAAAAGTCAGCGCGGTTGCCCAACACAATGGCACCCAACGGCTGGGCCGTGGCGGCATGGCCACCGGCCAATGCCGCTTCAAATAGGTTGGCCGCCGTGCTGCTACTAGCCCCATGCTGCGCGGCCACGTTGCGCTTGCGCTGGGTCAGGCGCTGGGAGTATTCCAACAGGCGCAGCTCTTCGGTCCAGCTGCGGGTGACGTGGCTGTCCGAGCCTATGGACCAGTTGCCATCCAGTGCGGCGTAGCCCGAATAGTCAAACACGCCGTCGCCCAAGTTGGCTTCGGTGCTGGGGCAGATGACGATGGCAGCACCTGCCGCTTGAACACCTTGCAATTCAACGGGCGTGGTGTGGGTGGCATGCACCAGGTTCCAGCGCGCATTGACAGGCAAGTTTTCCAGCAGCCACTCGATCGGCCTGCGCCCGGTGTGGGCAATGCAGTCTTGCACCTCTTGCGTTTGCTCGGCAATGTGGATGTGCACCGGCAACTGGTGCGCGGTGGCATAGGCGGCGACTTCGGCAATGGCACTGCCGTCGGCGGCGCGCAGGGAGTGCAGGGCCACGCCGACGTTGAAGTTCTCCAGCCCGCGCACCTGCATTTGCAGGTCGTCCACCAGGCGCAAGATGCTGTCGGGCGTGGAAGCAAAGCGCTGCTGGTCTTCGCGCAGACCTGCCGCACCAAAGCCAGAGCGCATGTACAGGGTGGGCAAGAGCGTCAACCCCATGCCAACTTTGTGCGCCGCCCGCACCAGGGCCATGGACATGTCCAAGGGGTCGGCATGGGTGTGACCGGGCAAGGCGTTGTGCAGGTAGTGAAACTCACACACTTGGGTGTAACCGGCCATCAACAGCTCGGCATACAACAGGCTTGCGATGGACTCCAGTTGGTCCGGTGTGATGCGCTGGGCGGCCGAATACATGCGGTCTCGCCAGCTCCAAAAGTCGTCACTGGCCGCTCCTGCGGCACCGCTGCGGCGCTCGGTCAAGCCGCAAATGGCCCGTTGAAAGGCGTGGCTGTGCGCGTTGACCATGCCCGGCAACACCGGGCCTGGCAGCACGCGCGCCCCTTCGCACAGTGACGCGGGCATATCAGTCTGCACATCGCTCCAGTGGCCCGAGGCATCCACGCTCAACAGCACGTCACGGGCCCAAGCGCCCTGCACCCAGGCTTGGGGGCAATAAAAGTGGCTGACATCAGCGGTCATACAGTTCCTTGCAGGCTTCCAAAGCGTGGCTGAGCAATTTGTGCAGCAAGGGCTGCACCTTGGCGGCCCGCGCCGCGTCGTAGTCAAACGGTGCAACTTCCTGCATGTACAGGTTTTGGCACATCTCCAATTGAACCGCGTGCACCTGAAAGGCAGGCACACCGTAGTTGCGGGTAATAAAGCCGCCTTTGAAACGGCCATTCAGTACATGACTGATCTGGCTGATCTGGCTGCTCTGTGCACAGGCCTGTTCCACCGCAATGGCAATGGACGCGTCGGCGCTGTGGCCATTGGCCGTTCCAATGTTCAACCCAGGCAAGGTGCCTTCAAACAGCCAGGGTATCTGGGAGCGGATGCTGTGGGCGTCCCACAACAGCGCGTAGCCGTGTAGGGCCTTGATGCGCGCCAACTCGGCCGCCAGGGCCGCGTGGTAGGGCTGCCAATAGACTTCGCGGCGGCGGGCGCGCTCGCTGGCATCGGGCGCGCAGCCCTCGCGGTACAGAGGGTCACCGGTGAAAAATCGGGTCGGGCACAACTCGGTGTTGGACGCACCGGGGTACATGGGCGCATCGTCCGGCGGGCGGTTCAAGTCGATCACATAGCGTGACATACGGGGCTTGAGCACACTGGCCCCTAGCGCGGGCAGGCAGTCGTACAGGCGGTGCAAATGCCAGTCGGTGTCCTCCACCGCCAAGGCGCGGGGCACATAAGCCTGTTGCAAATCGGCGGGTATCTCGGTGCCAACGTGCGGCATGCTGACCAGGAGCGGCACACTGCCGCATTGCAAGGTGTAGGTCATCGGGCTTCCCCGTTAAAAATGGTTTGAATGGCTGGATTCGCGCCCAATGCATAGGCCAGTTGCGCCGGGCGCTGCACGTCCCACAACACAAAGTCGGCCCGCATGCCGGGGGCCAGCACGCCCCGGTCCTTCAGCCCCAGGGCCTGCGCAGCAACGCGGGTGACACCGGCCAGAGCCTCTTCGGGCGTCAGGCGAAACAAGGTACAGGCCATGTTGAGCATCAGCAAGAGCGAGGTGCAGGGCGAGCTGCCGGGGTTGCTGTCGGTGGAGATGGCGATGGGTACGCCATGGCGACGCAGGATCTCTACCGGGGGCAACTTGGTTTCGCGTAAAAAGTAAAACGCGCCGGGCAAAAGCACGGCCACGCTGCCAGCAGCCGCCATCGCCGCTGCACCGGCGTCGGACAACCACTCCAGGTGGTCGCAGCTGGTGGCAGCAAAACCGGCGGCCATGGCTGCACCGCCGCTGTCGCTGAGCTGCTCGGCATGCAGCTTGACCGGCAAGCCCAGGGCACGCGCCGCGGCAAACACGCGGGCAGTCTGCGCCGGGCTGAAGGCGATGCGCTCGCAAAAGGCGTCCACCGCATCAACCAGACCTTCGCCATGGAGCGCGGGCAGCATGAGCAGCACTAAATCGATGTAGTCGTCGGCGCGCCCGGCAAACTCGGGCGGCAAGGCGTGGGCCCCCAAAAAGGTGGTGCGGATGTCCACCGCGTGGCGCTGCCCCAAGCCGCGCGCGACTTGCAGGCACTTGCGCTCTTGCTCCAGCGCCAGACCGTAGCCTGACTTGATCTCGACCGTGGTGACGCCCTCGGCCATTAGTTGTTTCAAGCGCCGGGTGCTTTGCGTGGTCAGTGCCTCAGGGGTCGCCGCACGGGTGGCCTGCACAGTCGAAGTGATGCCACCGCCACTGCGTGCAATGTCTTCGTAGCTGGCGCCATTCAGGCGCAGCTCAAACTCGGCCGCGCGGTCGCCACCGTAGACCAGGTGGGTATGACAGTCGATCAGGCCAGGGGTAATGAGGGCACCACCGGCATCAAAGCGCTGGGTGCAGCGAGCCTCCAGCTGCGGTGGCAGTTGCGCGCGTGGGCCGACCCACAGCACCGTTGCACCTTCTACCACCAGTGCAGCGTCATCAACTAAACCGTAGGGTTGCGCCGGTGCGCCAGCTACGGTGCCGGCCTGCAGGGTCGCCACATTGCAGTGGGTCCAGAGTTTGAGTGTCATACGTGTATCTCCAGGTACAGGGCATCGACACCGTCCACCTGCACCTGCGCACCGGCTGGCAGCGCCTGCCAAGCCAGACTGCCAAGTGGGAGCTGCAGTATTTCAGTGCCAAATTGCACTGTAGCCCCCGCAGAATATGCGCAGACAGCTATGATTTTAGGAGCATCTATTGCTACCCGAAAACTTCCGGTGATGCGCTGCACCAGGCCTGTGGCTTTGCCTTGGCGCAGCATCAGGTTGAAATCCTGCGTCGGGCCGTCCAGCAGATCACACTGGGTGGGTACAGCGCCGTCAAAACACAGAGGCGCGCTGCGGACGGTCAGGTCATGGGTTTGCACACCACCGGGGGCTTGCAGATGCAGCCGCACGCCCGCACCGGCCAGCACCGCAAACCAGCGCTGCACGCCGTCGAACTTGGAGAATGGCCCGCTGCTGGCCACCTCGGCCACCGACAGCCGCCACACCCAGTCGGCGGCATTCGGCCAAGCGACCAGCTCGCGGGTAGTACCACCGCCGTTTTTCCAGGGGGTGGGCGGCACATCCGCCAAATGAACAAGCTGCCAGCTCATAGCTGAAAGTTTCCACTAAAGCTGTAGCGCATGCCGGGGTACACCAGGCGCCCCAGGCTGGCCACATGGGGTCCACTGACGGTGCAGCGGGTCAGCACCAGGCAGGGTACGTTGCGCTTGATACCCAGGTGCTTGGCCTCTTGCAGGCTGGGCAGCGTAGCCTCGATGGAGTAGCTGGCCTCGGTAAGCGGTGCATGCTCCAGCAGGTAGTGCGTGGGGGTGGTGGTCTGGAAGTCCACCGCCATGTAGTCGGGTGCGGCGGCCGGGTTGACATGGCGGTCTTCCAGCTGGATCGCGACACCATCCTCAAAGTGCACCAGCACCGAGTGGAACAACTGGGCCCCGGTACGCAGCTTGAACAACTTGGCCTGCGCCGCATCGGCACGGGTAGTTTCCAGCAACAGCACCTGTGTGGTGTGCACATGGCCACGCTCCAACACCTCTTCATGAATATCGCGAACCGCT
>CAJASG010000110.1 GCA_903944555.1 uncultured beta proteobacterium | reverse complement strand
GGTGGAGCGCATCTACCGCGACGTGCGGGTGTGCCAGATTTATGAGGGTACATCCGATGTCCAGAAGATCATCATCCAGCGCGCGCTGGCGTGAGCCGCAGAACTGTGTGAAAGTAAGCGCACTGAGTTGTTAAGGAGCTGGGCGATGTGGTTTGCTGCAAAGGTCCGGGCGCGTTGGGGTGCGTTGCGAGGGGCTGTGTTGGGGGTGTGTATGGGCATCAGCAGCGTCTGGGCGCAACCTATTCCCTGGATTGATGTGCATGTGCATCTGCTGGCAACCGATCTGGCGGGTGCCCGGGTGCTGGCAGCCGATGCCGTGGCCTTCGCGCAAAGTCAGGGTATGCGTACGGTGTTCTTGTTTCCGCCCCCGCAGATGAACCAGAACAACCTGCTGGATGGTCCTGAGTTTTCGGCCGCCCTGGAGGAGTATGGAAACCGGGTGGCGTTTCTCGGCGGTGGGGCCTCGTTGAACCCGATATTGCAGGAGGCAGCCAACCGGACTCCCAGCGCATCCGAGGTGGAGGCTTACCGTCAGCGCGCGGAGGTGATTGCCAAATCAGGAGCCAAAGGTTTTGGTGAAATTGCGCTTCACCATCTGTCGATGACCGCCAAGCACCCCTATGAGATGGTGTCGGCAGACCACCCTTTTCTCAAAGTTTTGATGGATGTGGCGGCCGCCCATGACCTGCCGATCGATCTCCATTTTGACCCGATACTGGCCCAGGCAACGCTGCCCGAGGCGCTTCGGGGTAACAAAAATCCAGCCACCTTTGCCCCCAATGTGGACGGGTTTGAGCACCTGCTGGCCTACAACCGTGCGGCGCGTGTGGTGTGGGCGCATGCGGGCGGCGGGGATGACTTTGGCGCCTTCACGCCGCATCTGGTGACGCGACTGTTGACGGAGCATCCGAACCTGTACTTGAGCCTGCGCCCACGCAGCAAGCGCCCCGGTGCGATTCTGGGAACCGGGGAGCGCAATGATGAGTGGTTGGCTGTGATTGAGAGTTTCCCTGACCGCTTTGTCATGGGGAGCGATAGCTTTTTTGTGCAAAGCACCCGGGGCGGGGCGGCCCAGGACTTCGCGGAACGCCTAGGCTCGCAGACCCAGGCGATCCGGCGTGTGCTGCAATTTTTGACCCCGGACACGGCCCAAAAGGTTGCACGGGGCAACGCGGTCCGCCTGTACCATTTGAACTGAACCAGGAGCAACCCATGCCCATCACCAAAGGATTCCGTGCCCTCGTGGACGAGGCCATGGCCCAGGTCACCACCTATTCACCGGCACAAGTGCAGGTCCGCCTGAGCGACCCGGCTGCGCAGATCGTCGATATCCGCGACATCCGTGAACTGGCGGAGGGCACAGTCGTCGGTTCTTTTCATGCCCCACGCGGCATGCTGGAGTTTTGGGTGGACCCCGAGTCGCCGTACCACAAGAAAATGTTTGCCGACGAGTCCAAAGAGTTCATCTTGTTCTGCGGTGCTGGCTGGCGCAGCGCCCTTGCGGCCAAGACCCTGCAGGACATGGGCATGACCAACGTGGCCCATATTGACGGCGGTTATGCCGAGTGGGTCCGGCTAGGCTGCCCGACCGAAACGCTGGAGCAGCAAAAGACCCGCCGCGCGGCCAAGGCATGAAAGTCCACAGCCTCTCGGACCCTTGCCCTTGCGGGCGCCACAGTGCCAAAGGCAGGCCCGTGGTCTACGGGCAATGCTGCGGCCAGTGGCTGGAGACGGATTTGCCCGCGCCCACGGCCGAGAGCCTGATGCGCAGCCGCTACAGCGCCTTTTGCCTGGAGCGGGCGCCGTATGTGTTGCGGACCTGGCATGCCACGTCGCGCCCTGCGTCCATCGAGTTCGAGCCGGGCGTGAAATGGCTGGGGCTGGAGGTACGCTCCCACACGGTGCAAGATGCCACCCACGCCCAGGTGGAGTTTGTCGCCCGGCAGAAATCCGCGACTGGCCCCGCCGTGCGCCTGCACGAGCGCAGTCGCTTTGTGCTGGAAGACGGACGCTGGTTCTACGTGGACGGGGATGCGTTGTAAAAACTTAAGGCCGTGTGTCGGGCGCCGGTGTGGTGGGCACCCCTTGGGCGACGGCCGCCGCATGCTGTGTCGCCATCGCACGCTGGTACGCCGGGCGGTCTTGCAGGCGCTGCCAGTAGGCGGCCACCGCAGGGCTGAACTGCGCCTGTAGTCCCAAATGCTGCGCCAGCAGCAGTGCGTAGCCCACCGCCACATCGGCGGCGGTAAAGCGTTCGGCACACAAAAACACGTGCTGTTGCAAGGCTGCATCCACTGATCGCAAGCGGGCCAAAAACCAGCGTTGGTAGTCTTCGGCAACCTGCGGTTGTTTACGTTCGGCCGCTTCAAAGTGGGCGTAACGCAGTACCAGGGTTTGCGGGAAGGTGAGCGTGGCGTCGCTCATGTGCAGCCAGTTCAGGTAGGCACCAAAGGCGGGATCGTTCACGGCCACATCCAGTGCGCCCGCGCCGTGCCGGGTCGCCAGGTACTGGCACATGGCGGCGGACTCGGTCATGCGCGTGTCGCCCTCCACCAGCAGCGGCACGGTGCCCAGCGGGTTTTCCTGCAAAAACGCGCGCGCCAGTGCCCGGGGGGGAAACGGCAGCATCTTCAGTTGGTAGGGCAACTCCAGTTCTTCGAGCATCCACAGGGGACGAAACGAGCGGGCGCTGACGCAGTGGTACAGGGTAATCATGGACCCCAGTGTAGGGAGTTCCCGGGGCCGGTGTGCGCCACCAAAGGGGCAAATCACGCCAGCAGGGTGGACTGCTTTCGAAACTCGGCGGGTGATACGCCGGTCCAGCCCTTGAAAGCCCGCATAAAACTTTTTTCGTTCTGAAACCCTGCGGCCTCGGCGATTTGCTTGATCGGACGATCCGTGCGGTTGAGCAAGTCCACCGCGCGTGCTTGGCGCACTTCGTCTTTGAGGCCTTGCAGCGTGGCGCCTTCTTCTTTGAGCTGGCGGTGCAGGGTGCGTGACGAGACGTGCAACAGGGTGGACAGGTCTTCTGCGCTGTGGGTCCGCTCGGGGTGGGTCGTCATGGCTTGGCGCACCCGCTGCACCAGTAGCCGATCGCGCCGGTATTGCAGCACGGTCAGTGGCAGGGCGCGCTGCAGCATCTGTTGCAGGGCCTGTTCGTCACGTCGCGGGGGCATGGCCAGGTAGCGGGCATCGAACTGGATGCCCGTGTGGGCTGCTGCGAATTCGGTCGGGCCTGAGAACAGCAGGTGGTACACCTCCGCGTGTGGGGGCGCTGCGAACGGGAATTGTGCGTGCTGCACCGGAATGCGCGAATCAATCAGCCAGCAGGCCACGCCGTGGATGTTGCGCAGCACCGAGACCAGGCAAAACTCCCGTAGCGCGCCCAAGTCACGGTGCTCCGCAATGGTGATGCTGGCAACCGTGCCCGAGACACTCACACTCAGTGAGAGGTCATCCGCAATCAGGCTGTGGTGTCGGCACCAGCGCTTGAGTGCAATCCCCAGGCTGGGTGCGCTGATGGAGGCGCGCGCCAGCATGCCGTAGCTGCCCCAGGGCAGGCGCCGGTCGAACCAACCCAGTGCCTCGTCGTCGAGTTCCTGCATTGCCGTGCCCGAGATCACCTCCATTTGCCATGCGGTGATCCGTTCGTCGGAGTTTTTCAATGATTCTGGCGCAATCTGTGCCTTCTGCAGTGCGGCGGACGGGTCCAGTCCGTAGCGCCTATAGGCCGCCACAATCGCCTGTACGAACGCAACGGGCGTGGCGGGCGTGTCGGTACTCTTGCGCACTGAGATGGCAAAGGGGCTGGCGGAAAAGTGCGAGGTATCCATGGGGTGGACTGTGCCGCATGTTGGCGGTATTTGCAACCTCAATGGCCGGTGTGAATTCACCCCCGCGACTATCCTCGGTTCAAAATCCGTGATGAAATGAAGCAGCCGTGTGGGCTGCACTGCAACACAACCGCCAGAAGGAAGAGACTCTCCAATGCCGATCCTTGAAACTAAACTCAACGCCCGCTCCGCGGAATTCGTCGCCAACGCCGCTGCCATGCGCGCCTTGGTGGTCGATCTGAATGTCCAGATCGACAAGGCGGCACTGGGTGGCGGAACTGCCGCCCGCGCCAAACACACGGCACGTGGCAAGCTGCTGCCGCGCGACCGCGTGGGCATGCTGCTGGACCCCGGCACGCCGTTCCTGGAGTTGTCGCCCCTGGCCGCGTTGGCCATGTACCCCGACCGCGACGGCACCGACAGCGCGCCCTGCGCTGGCGTGATTGCAGGTATCGGCCGCGTGAGTGGGGTGGACTGCATGATCGTCTGCAACGACGCCACGGTGAAGGGCGGCACCTACTACCCGCTCACTGTCAAAAAGCATTTGCGTGCGCAGGAAGTTGCGGCACAAAACAACCTGCCGTGCATTTATCTTGTGGACTCGGGCGGTGCCAACTTGCCGAACCAGGACGAAGTGTTCCCGGACCGCGACCACTTCGGCCGTATCTTCTTCAACCAGGCCAATATGAGTGCGCAAGGCATTGCGCAAATCGCCGTGGTCATGGGCTCATGCACCGCCGGCGGTGCCTACGTGCCCGCCATGAGTGATGAGACGATCATCGTCAAGAACCAGGGCACCATCTTTTTGGGCGGCCCACCGCTGGTGAAGGCCGCCACCGGTGAAGTGGTGACGGCGGAAGACCTGGGCGGCGGTGATGTGCATACCCGCCTGTCGGGCGTGGCCGATCACCTGGCGCAAAACGACCTGCATGCCCTGTCGCTGGCCCGCGAGGCGATTTCACATTTGAACCGCAACAAGGCGCCCACCATTACGCCGCAAGCGCCGGTAGCGCCTAAATTTGCAGCGGAAGAACTCTACGGTGTGATCCCCACCGACACCCGCAAGCCCTTTGACGTGCGCGAGATCATCGCCCGCATCGTCGACGGATCTGAGCTGCACGAGTTCAAGCCGCGCTACGGCACCACACTGGT
>CAJASG010000109.1 GCA_903944555.1 uncultured beta proteobacterium | reverse complement strand
CTTCCGCAATGGCGCTGGTGATGTCCATTTCGGCGGCCTGAATGCGCCGCTGCTTGCTGCCCCAGCCAAAGCGCACCATGCTGCCTTCGGTCATGCGGCTAAACGGAATGTTGCGGGCTACGGCGGCGTCCACGATGCAGCCGGTGCTCGGCCCCAGGCGCACATCTTCATCCAGATCGCGCAACTGGGTCAGCGCGCCCGCCAAATCGAAGGGCGTGTCGTCCAGTGCAGCGCGACACAAAGTTTCTGCCAGTTCCAAGGCCAAACGCCCTACATCTTCCTCGCTGTATTCCACAACGACCTGATAAACATGCGGGTCCACCGTTTCGGTGGTGCAGCTGAACGTCACCGGACATCCGGCCTGCGCTTGTAAATCGAGCGCGACCAATTCCAGCACATGGGCCAAAGGAATGGAGTCGTTATGGCCGGTAGGCTGAAACGGCCGAATTTCCGGAAAACGGGCCCGCAGGCGGGTTTCGAACCCCGCAATATGGCTCACGGAAGATTCGGCCTCGCTGCACGAAACGATGGACTGGATCGCGGTGTGGTGGCTCCACAGGTTGGGGCCGCGCAGGGCCCTGATGCGTGTGACTTCCATGGGCTACTCAGTAAGGTGATTTTTGTGGATTGGACTCAAACGTGCGAAGGCCCGCACCGATCAATTCCACGGGAATGTTCAGTGCCCAAGCAGCTCCAACGGCCGCCATGACCATCTCGGGCTTGGCCGCTTTTTCCGGCTTCAAGGATGCCAGTGGAAGCAGGGCCACTTCTTCATGGCCTTGGGACAACACGATCACGTTGTCGCGCAGGTAGACCACGCGCTCTCCAGAATTTCGGTGGTCCGCCATGGGCGCTTGGTCCGGGTTCAGTCCATAGAAAATTACTTTTCCGTCGCACAGCGCAGCCATTTCTACCACCTGGGGGTCTGCGGCATTGAGCACGGCTGTACCGCTTGGCAGCACCACATCCACTTGGGTGCGTGCTACTTTGTAGGTTTGTTCCGTGTCCAGGATGTCAAATTCGGTCAAGGTTTCTTGCCAGGTCACGTCAGTCACCACGCCGACCGTGCATTTGTCATACGCCAGACCTTCGGCCAGAATCATCCGGCTGCCGTTCTCGAACACGGCGGCTTGTACTGAACGGTTGATCAAAATGCGTTGACCAGCCTCCCAATGGGCGCAGTCGGTGGGAACCACCCGTCGGCTGTCCAAGTACAGTCCTTCGCTGCAAGCCAGGCCGACATGCTTGCCGCTGATGTGCACCAGCCAAGCCACCAAGCGGGCAATACGCCCGGTGTTTTGGGTGCCGGTGATTCCGACAATGGGAATGCGTCCGTCGGTCTCGGCGCGAAACAGGTGGTCAATGATGGCTTTACCGACAGGCTGACCTTGGCCCTCTGCCGGTTTGATGTGGGCCAATAAGCCGGGGCTGGCGTTGACCTCAATCACGACCCCGCGCTGGCCCTTGAGAGGTTTGGTGATGTCTTCCAGCACCATATCTACACCGGCAATGTCTAGACCAACCACCCGGGCCGCCAATGCGGCTGCTGCGGCAATGCTGGGGTGGACGATGTTTGTCACGTCAAACGCCACGTTGCCATTGCGCTGTATCAGCACTTTTTGGCCTTGGGCCGGTACCGACTCCGGCGTAAGTCCCGCACGTTCAAGTTCCAAAATCACTTCAGCCGCGTTGCTGGGGATGACCACATTGAGCGGTGATTCTTCCCCCAAGCCACGCCGAGGGTCGTTGTTGATTTGCAGATTGGCCAGTGCGTCGATGTTGGAAACACCGTCGCCTGTGACCCAGCACGACTCGCCGCGCGCCGCAGCCACCATGTGCTTGCCTACCACCAGCAAGCGGTGTTCGTTGCCAGGGATGAATTTTTCGACAATGACGCTGCCCCCGCCCTTGCGATGGGCCAAGTGGTAAGCGGCTTCGACGTCACTTTGGGTACGCAGGTCCAGGGATACGCCACGACCGTGGTTGCCGTCATAGGGCTTCACCACCACGGGCACCCCTATTTCCTGTGCCGCTTCCCATGCTTTCTCCGCACTGCGTACCAGTTCGCCTTCGGGCACTGGGACGCCGCAGGCTTGCAGGAGGGACTTGGTCAGGTCCTTGTCGCTGGCGATCTCTTCGGCTATTGCCGAGGTTTGATCGGTCTCAGCCGTCCAAATCCGACGTTGCTGGATGCCGTAGCCCAGCTGCACCAGGTTGCCTTCGGTCAGCCGAATAGAGGGAATCCGCCGGTCGGTCGCGGCATCCACAATGTGCGCGGTGCTGGGTCCCAGACACAGGGAGTCCACACTGTCACGCAATTGGGCCACGGTGGCCGCCAAGTCATAGGGGGTGTCATTGATCGCGGCCACGACCAAATCACGGGCCGCAGCCAGGGCCGCGCGCCCCACGGTTTCTTGTCGTGTGCGAAAGGCGATCTTGTAGACGCCACGCTTGGATGTCTGGCGTGCCTTGCCAAAGCCCGTGCGCATGCCGGCCAGGTTTTGCAGTTCCAGCGTGCAGTGTTCAAGAATATGGGCAGCCCATGTGCCTTCTTCTACCCGCTGCAAAAACCCACCGCGCACCCCTGGGCTGCAATGGTGTTCAACCAAGCCCGGCAGCAAAGCGGTGAGTCGTTCATAAAATCCGGGGAGGGTGTTGGAGGGATGATCCTCCAGAACGCCAATGTCGACCCAAGCTTCAATGACGGGGCGATAAGTCCAGATGTTGGGCCCACGCAGGTGGGATACCCGAAGAATTTCAATGTTTTTCTTGTTCGTCATGGCTCGTTGTGAGTGAGGCAGTCCACCGTTGCTGCACTGTGCGCGTTGAGTATTCTCGCTTACCGGCAAACTAAAAGCATACGCTCCAGGTTTGAAAGGTAGTATCTTAAGTCTGCCGAAGGTCGCAACCAGCCGGGTACCGGTGACCTGCCTGAGCGCCTAAAGTTGAATTCATAAAAATATTTACCGTTTGAAATGACCATTGAAATCCCAGCTCTCAGTCTGTTACCAAGCGATCTATCCCGAAGCTGGCGTGAGCAATTGCAAATGCAACTCCACCCTGAGGAAAACGTCTTAGCGACGCTTGAGGTTGACCTCGACAGCCGTCTGCACTTCGTCAAGGGCTTGGTGCTGGTCACCAGTGAACGTTTGCTAAGTCGCATAGACGGTGAGTCCGACTGGAAACAGTGGTCTTATCAGGCGGGACTGACCTTACAGCACCATGACCATGCCGGTGTCGGCCATTTGAACCTGCTGGACCCTGACGGACTGCTCGCCACCTGGCGATTCACCTTGGGTCAGAATTTGCAGGCGATTCGGTTGGTCGACCAATTTGCGGCGCAACTGGACAGCCATGTATCGGGTCGCCCCTTGGTGCAGGCGCTGAAAGACGTATGCCCCAATTGCAGGGCACCGCTGGAGCCCGACCAAGAAGAATGCCCCGTGTGTACTAAAGTGGTGCACACCCCGCCGTCCACTTGGACTCTGTTGCGTCTTTGGCGTTTTGCAAAGCCCTATCGGGGTCAGTTGCTGTTGGGCTTTGTGCTGATGTTGCTGGGTACGGCGGCCAGCCAGGTGCCCCCTTACCTGACCATTCCCTTGGTGGACGAGGTGTTGATTCCGTTTCAAAACGGGAAACACATTGAGCCCAGCACCATCGCCTTGTACCTGTCGGGTTTGCTGGGCGCCGGGCTGATGGCCTGGATACTGAGTTGGGCCAAAACCTATGTGCTGGCGCTGGTTTCCGAGCGCATTGCCGCTGACCTGCGCACCACCACCTATGAGCATTTGCTGCAATTGTCATTGGAGTACTTCGGCGGCAAGCGCACCGGTGACTTGCTGTCGCGCGTGGGCAGTGAGAGTGACCGTATTGCGGTGTACCTGTCATTGCACCTGACCGACTTCGCCAGCGACGTGGTCATGATCGTGATGACAGCCGTGATTCTGTTTTCCATGAATCCCTACCTGGCGCTGATCACCCTGGTGCCATTGCCGTTCATCGGCTGGATGATCCATTTTGTGCGCTTTCGGCTGCGCACAGGGTTTGAGAAAATTGACCGGGTGTGGGGTGAGGTCACCAACGTGCTGGCCGACACCATTCCCGGCATCCGGGTGGTCAAGGCGTTTGCCCAAGAGCGACGTGAGGCCAAGCGCTTTCGTGAGGCCAATCACCACAATTTGGTAGTCAACGATCGCATCAACAAAATCTGGTCCCTCTTCTCGCCAAGCGTTTCCTTGCTCACCGAGATGGGGTTGCTGGTGGTGTGGGGCTTTGGCATATGGCAGGTGTCCAAGGGCGAGATCACGGTCGGGATGCTGCTGGCCGCCATCGCGTACATCGGGCGCTTTTATGGCCGCTTGGACTCCATGAGCCGGATTGTCTCGGTCACACAAAAGTCGGCCTCTGCGGCCAAGCGTATTTTTGACATTTTGGACCATGTGTCCAGCGTTCCTGAACCGGTAACACCGGTGGCGATGGGCAAGGTGCAAGGCAGCATTGAGATTCGCAATGTCGGCTTTCGCTATGGCAATCGCGAGGTTAACCGCGGCATCAGCCTGAACATTGCACCGGGCGAAATGATTGGCTTGGTCGGCCACAGCGGCTCGGGCAAGAGCACGCTGGTCAATCTGATTTGTCGCTTTTACGATGTGTCGGAAGGCTCCATTCTGGTGGATGGCGTCGACATTCGTTCCTACGCGATTGCTGACTTCCGGCAAAATATTGGCCTGGTGCTGCAAGAGCCGTTCTTGTTCTTCGGCACCATTGCCGAGAACATTGCCTACGGCAAGCCGCACGCTACCCGTGCCGAGATCATTGCGTCGGCCCGGGCGGCCCACGCCCACGAATTCATATTGCGCCTGCCGCAAGGCTACGACTCCATGGTGGGGGAACGCGGGCAGGGCCTGTCGGGTGGTGAGCGGCAGCGCATCTCGATTGCGAGGGCGTTGTTGATCGATCCCCGAATTCTGATCCTGGACGAGGCGACCTCATCCGTAGACTCCGAGACGGAAAAAGAGATTCAGAAGGCCCTAGAGAACCTGGTGAAAGGCCGCACCACCATCGCCATTGCGCACAGGCTTTCCACCTTGCACCGCGCCGATCGGCTGGTGGTGCTGGACCGTGGTCGCGTGGTGGAAGAGGGTACGCACGACGCGTTGATGGAAAAAGAAGGTGCCTACTTCAATCTTTACCAGGCGCAGGCGCGCAACATGGATGTTGATATGGATGACGACAAGACTGTCGATTTGAATTCAGATAAGGAGAAGACCCAATGAGCGCCCCAACCACCACGAGCGCCGTTGTGAATACCGGTGCGCCTGCCAATAGCTTTGTGCTGGAGCGAAACCCCTTTGGAAAACTGATCCTGACCAATGCACAGGGTGAGCGGTTTGAAGGGGTCGTGCCCGTGCGGGCGTTTCCCGTTCAATCGCCAGAGGATGGCATTTCGATGGTCAGTCTGGACGGACAGGAGGTCGCCTGGATTGACCAGTTGAAGGAGGTTAGCCAGCCTGCCCAGGCCTTGATTCAGGAAGAACTGGCGACGCGCGAGTTCATGCCAGTGGTTCAAAAAATTGTGTCGGTGACCAGTTTCTCCACCCCCTGCACCTGGCAGGTGGAAACCGACCGGGGTGACACCGCGTTTGTGCTGCGTGGCGACGAGGATATCCGCCGCATCGGTGCTAACGGGGCGCTCCTAATCGCCGACTCCCACGGTATCCAGTATCTGGTTCGCGACCACATGGCGCTGGGGGCCACAAGCCGCAAGATATTGGACCGTTTCCTTTAGCGCCAATGTGGCGCTTGGCGCGTCACACTTCCAGATTGTCAATCAGCCGGGTGGCTCCAAGACGGGCCGCCGCCAGCACGACCAAGGCGTCACCGGACTGAGGCGTTTGCAGGTCGGCTTGGCGCCGCACCGCTACATAGTCCGGTTTCCAGCCCGCGCTGCTCAGCGTTTGCATGGCTTGGGTTTCCAGTCGGGTGACGTCGGCTTGCGTCAGCGCACCGCCAGCGCGCAGTGCGGCCGCCACCGTTTTCAGCGTGGCAGATAGCTGCACCGCCTGCTGTCGCTCAGCGGGACTCAGGTAGCCATTGCG
>CAJASG010000108.1 GCA_903944555.1 uncultured beta proteobacterium | reverse complement strand
TCCTGACTGCCTTCCTTGCGGGGGCCTGCCGGAGCCAATGCTTCGGCCTTTTCCATATTCGCCGCATATTCGCTGCTGGGGCAATACACGATCGCGTCTTCACCCGTAGCTGCAATCACCTGGAACTCTTCGCTCAAATCACCACCAATGGCTCCACTGTCGGCAGCGACGGCGCGGTAGGTCAAACCAAAACGGTCGAAAATCTTGCGGTAGGCCTGCGCCATCACCTGGTAACTGGTCTTGGCTGCGGTTTGATCGCGATCAAAACTGTAGGCATCTTTCATGATGAATTCGCGCCCACGCATCAGGCCAAAGCGGGGACGACGCTCATCCCGGAACTTGGTCTGGATTTGGTACAGGTTCTTGGGCAACTGTTTGTAGCTTTTGATTTCCTGGCGGGCAATGTCAGTAATCACCTCTTCGCTGGTGGGTTGCACCACAAAATCGCGGCCATGCCGGTCTTTGATACGCAGCAGTTCAGGGCCCATTTTTTCGAAACGACCCGTTTCTTGCCACAACTCGGCTGGCTGCACCACCGGCATGCTCAACTCCACCGCACCGGCCCGGTTCATCTCTTCCCGCACGATCGCCTCCACTTTACGCACGACTCGCAGCCCCATCGGCATCAGGCTGTAGATTCCGGCGCCCAGCTTTTTGATCATGCCGGCCCGCATCATGAGCTTGTGGCTGACCACTTCCGCGTCGGCCGGAGCTTCTTTAAGGGTGGAAATAAGGAATTGGGAGGCTTTCATGGCATGGCTCGCTGAACTACAAATGGCTTCGCCCCTTGATACGCAGCACAGGCTGTGCATAATGAACGAAGTTTAAAAATTGGGGTTTGATTATGCTTGACCGTGATGGGTTTCGACCCAACGTCGGCATCGTCTTGGTCAATCAGAGAAATCAGGTATTTTGGGGCAAACGCATACGAACCCACTCATGGCAGTTTCCGCAGGGTGGCATTGATCGGGGAGAAACCCCTGAGCAGGCCATGTTTCGCGAATTGCATGAAGAGGTGGGACTCCATCCGGAACACGTATCGATAGTTGCCCGTACCCGAGACTGGTTGCGCTACGAGGTGCCAGACAGGTACATACGCCGCGATGCACGCGGTCACTACAAAGGTCAAAAACAGATCTGGTTTTTGCTCCAGTTAATGGGGCAGGACTGGGATTTGAACCTGCGCGCCACCGACCATCCTGAATTTGATGCTTGGCGCTGGAACGACTATTGGGTGCCCCTGGATGCTGTGGTTGAATTCAAACGCGGCGTGTATGAAATGGCCCTGACAGAGTTGGCGCGCTATCTGCCAAGACAAGATACGCGCAATCGTTTCTTGCGCCAGGGACACCGCGCCCACGATCCGCAAGAAGGTCCACATGAACGAGCTGCAGGCACCTCCATGGAGCTGCCTCCAGGCGGCACCTTTGAACCAGATCCAGGGACCAATATGCCCTCCGGCCATGAATAGTATGTTTCCTTACCGTGGGACCGTTTGCGCGGTTCTGTTACTTTGCGCAACAGGGTCCTGGGCGCAAAACACTTTGGACAACCCGGACT
>CAJASG010000107.1 GCA_903944555.1 uncultured beta proteobacterium | reverse complement strand
TTACCGAGAAACGTCCCATTTCGTGATGTAAACGGGGCGGCCATCGGTCGCCACCTTGGTCAACATGATTGTGATGCAGCTGGAATTGGCCGGCGCTTTACCACAAAAGTAAGCGTCGCCCCGTCTTTTTTGCATTCGACGTCGGATGACGTGGTGCGCATTGCCCATTCGTATGGGCTCGGAGCATCTAAACTCCACGGTATGACTTCTTCGATTTTTTCAACCGTCCCTATCGCACTTGCGGATCGCAGTTACGAAATTCACATTGGAACTGGTTTGCTTGGTGCGGGTGCCATATTCGATTCGCTACCTGCGGCCACTACGGCGGTAATTGTCAGCAACACCACGGTTGCGCCCTTGTATGCGCAACAACTTCAAACTTCACTGTCTTCCAAATACAAACAAGTACACCTTGTGGTTTTGCCAGACGGTGAAGCGTTCAAAAACTGGGAAACACTGAATCTTGTTTTTGATGCTTTGCTGGCGCACGCAAGTGACCGAAAAACCATCTTATTTGCCCTGGGGGGTGGGGTAGTGGGCGATATGACCGGTTTCGCTGCGGCCAGCTACATGCGTGGTGTTCCATTTGTCCAGGTTCCAACTACGCTGCTGGCACAGGTGGACTCGTCGGTGGGTGGTAAAACAGGGATCAACCACCCGATGGGAAAGAACATGATCGGTGCTTTTTACCAGCCCTTGTTGGTGGTGTGCGATCTGGATGTGCTGCAGACCTTGCCTGATCAGGAGCTGAGTGCAGGGCTTGCTGAGGTGATCAAGTACGGGCCGATTGCGGATTTGCAGTTTTTGGACTGGATCGAGGCCAATATGGATGCACTGTTGAATCGTGACGTGAAAGCGTTGGCCCACGCGATTCAACGCAGTTGCGAAATCAAGGCATGGGTCGTTGGACAGGATGAACGCGAGTCGGGATTGCGCGCCATTCTCAATTTTGGCCATACCTTTGGCCATGCCATCGAAGCGGGCTTAGGCTACGGCAAGTGGTTGCATGGTGAGGCGGTTGGGTGCGGCATGGTGATGGCGGCAGAGTTGTCCTGTCGCTTGGGGCTGGTCGATGCCGCATTGGTTCGACGGCTGACCGACCTCATCCGCAAGGCTGGCTTGCCTGTGGTGGGTCCGCAGTTGGATGCTCGGGACAATGCCGGTCGATACCTGGAATTGATGCGGGTGGACAAGAAGACTGAGAACGGTGAGATCCGGTTCGTCGTGATTGACGGCCCGTCGCGTGCCTCCATGCGCAGCGCGCCCGATGCATTGGTGCGTGATGTGATCGATACCTGCTGTTTGTAATTGCTATGAATATAGTAGCTGGTTGCGCACATTCCACGAGGCTTTGAGGTGCTTTTCTTTGAATTCTAGTCTCGCCCCCTATGCTTGTAGTCCGCCGCAAATGCGGGGCCGACGCTTTGCTGAAGTTCCTGCGCCGACCCGTACGGACTATCAACGTGATCGCGATCGCATTGTGCATTCCACCGCTTTTCGGCGCCTGGTTTACAAGACGCAAGTGTTCCTCAACCATGAGGGAGATCTGTTTCGCACGCGTTTGACCCATTCGCTGGAAGTGGCGCAGTTGGGGCGTTCCATTGCCCGGACGCTTCGGCTTAACGAAGACTTGGTTGAGACCATCGCCCTGGCGCACGACTTGGGTCACACCCCCTTTGGTCATGCTGGGCAGGACGCCTTGCACGAATGCATGGCTGAGTTCGGTGGGTTTGAGCACAATTTGCAAAGCCTTCGGGTGGTCGATCACCTGGAGGAACGTTACCCGGACTTCGATGGACTGAACCTGTGCTTCGAGACGCGAGAGGGGATCCTCAAACACTGCTCACGCAAGAATGCCGTTTCGCTGGAGGCCGGTGAACTGCCGTATGCCGATGGTCGCGGCGGTGTGGGGAAACGCTTCTTGAATCGGACAGAGCCCAGCCTGGAGGCGCAATTGTGCAATTTGGCAGACGAAATTGCCTACAACGCCCACGATATTGACGATGGCGTGCGCTCCGGCCTGATTACCTTGGAGCAGTTGCAGGCGGTTCCATTGTTTGAAGGTTTT
>CAJASG010000106.1 GCA_903944555.1 uncultured beta proteobacterium | reverse complement strand
CCACCAAAATTGAATGTTTCACCCAGCAGGTTCATTCCATCGGGAATGTTGGTGATGGTCTGCGCACCTGAGTACAACTGTGTAATGGCAAATGCAATGTTCAGCGTGCCCAGGGTCACAATAAAGGGCGGCAATTTGACGCGTGTCACCAGCAAGCCGTTGATCAAGCCGAACAATGCCGTAGCGGCAATGCCGCACAAAATGGCAACTGGCGCGCTCAGGCCATAGTTGGCCGCAAATTTGGTCATCACGATGGAGCCAAGGGCCATGACCATGCCGCAGGATAAATCGATGCCCGCAGTCAGGATGATGAGTGTTTGACCAATGGCGATGGTGCCCACCACCATGACCTGCTGAAAAATCAAGGAGAAATTCTTCAGTGTCAGAAAGTTTTCATGCTGAAAGGAGAAAAAGGTACAAGCTAGCAACAAGGCTATCGCGGGACCTAGTGTTCCCAGCGGAGGGAGTTTTTCTTTGAGCGAGTTCATGGAGTGGGCTTGAATAAGGGGGTCGAAAGCCCCGGGGCTCGGGGCTTTCGACAAATGGGCCTGCCTGAATGCTTGAAAGGCAGAACTGGATGCAGGTCAGGTGTTTAGACAGACCTGCGGCCAGCTGCGATTAGTCACCCCAGCACTGTGCGCGTGCTGTTTTTGTATCGATGCTCTTGATGCCGGCCATGGGCTTGGATGCCACAAGGTCCACACCGGTATCGGTATAGCCCGTTTGACGCTTGCCGTCTTTTGCGTATTGCACGCCAGCCGCCACGCCCAATGCAGCCATCTTCAATGGGTACTGCATGCTGGTTGCGCCAATTACGCCTTTTTCAACGTTGCCAACACCGTTGCTGCACATGCCGTCCACACCCAGAATCACAACGTCTTTTTCCTTACCTGCAGCCTTCAAAGCCTTGTAAGCACCCGCGGCGGCTGGTTCGTTGATGGCGTACACCACATTGATTTTGGAGTTCTTTTGCAGGCAGTTTTCCATGGCAGTCTGGCCCTTGGCAGCGTCGCCGAAGGTATCGGCCATGCAGACCACTTCTGCTGGCTGAGCCAGCTCGTTGCTCTTTGCATCCAGAGTTTTCAGGCCGTATCCAGCCAGGAAACCGTTGTGGCGCTGGGCGCCCACGGGGTGGCCAGGGAACAGGTCCATCGTAGCGATGACCGGTGCTTTCCCTTTCAAAGCTGCCTTGGCGTATTGACCGATCAGTTCGCCTGCCTTGTAGTTGTTGGTAGCGAACAAGGCATCAGCACCGTCCACTGGGCTGTCGAGCGCGATCACTTGCACGCCTTGGGCTTGAATTTTCTTGATGGTGGGGATAATTGCATCACCAGAAGACGTGATCAGAATGGTCTTTGCACCAGCTGAAACCATGTTTTCCATTGCGCTGATTTGACCTGCGGTGTCGCCGTCTTGCTTGCCAGCAGCGCTGAGCAGTTTTACGCCGGCTTTCTTGGCCGCGGCTTCAGCGCCTTCCTTCATCTTTACGAAGAAGGGGTTGCTTTCGGTTTTGGTGATCAGGCCAATCACGGTTTCTGCAGCGAATGCAGAAGTCGTTGCGGATGCCGCAAAAGCGATGGCTGTCAGGGCCAGGGTAGTGGATTTTTTCAAGCTCGTTCTCCTCAGAATGGTTGTCTAAAAGACTTTGGTTTTCAGGGCTTTTCTACCCCGGGTTTTTACGCTTTACGTTGCAGCGTGGCTGTACTATATTCGCAATTGTTTAATTAAATCAAGTTGCTTTAGTAATGGAATACCCTAGTATGTTGCAAAATATTTTCACTCCAAAAGTGGCCACAGCAGGGGAAGCGCTGATCGATTTGATCAGCAATAGCGACGGTCGCTTGCAGCCCTGCCTGGGCGGCGCGGTGTACAACCTGACCCGGGCGTTAGCCCGCCAAGGTGTGGAAACCCTGTACCTGAACCCGCTGTCCAAAGACCGCTTCGGGCGCCAACTGGCCGCGGGCTTGCTGGACGATGGCGTGCACCTGGCCGCCCCCGACCCCGTGCTGCAAGTGACCTCGCTGGCGGTGGTTGGGGTGGATGCCAATGGCCACCCGGACTACTCGTTCTACCGCGAGGGCGTGGCCGACCGCGCTACCAGTGCCGCACAACTGACTGCGGCCTGCGCCCAGGCGCCGGAGTTGTCGTTGGTGTGCACCGGTGCCCTGGCGCTGTCGCCGGACGATGCCGATACCTATTTGCCCTGGCTTGCAAGCCAGCGCCAAGCTGGACGCACCGTGGTGATTGACGCCAACCTGCGCCCGTCGGTTATGCCCAATCTGGAGCTGTACCGCAGGCATGTGCTGACGGCCTTGCAATTTGCCGATGTCATCAAGGCCAGTGACGAAGACCTGGAGTGTCTGGATTTGCCCGGCACGGATGCGACTGCGCACGCCACCCATTTGTTGCAGCACAGCCGCGCCCACTTTCTGGCGCTGACCCGCGGTGGCGAGGGTGCCACGCTTATCACCCGCCACGGCCAGATGTTCCACGCACGCGAAACCGCTGCGTTGGATGTGGTGGACACCGTGGGCGCGGGGGACTGCTTTTTGGCAGGGCTGGTCGTGGCCATGCTGGAGCAGGGGACTGCGGCCGATTGGGGCTCCTCAGAAGTACCCCAGGCACAGGCAAACGTGTTGCTGTCCAACGCCATTGCCAGCGCCAGTTTGTGTGTGATGCGCCGGGGCTGTGTGCCACCGACGCGGAGTGAGGTACAGGCACGGGTGGCCAGCGTGACGTTTGACTACGCATGAGGCCTTGGATCAGTGATCTTGCCTGGCGTCTGGAATGCAAGGCGCCAGTGCACCGCTCCGTGGTGCGGTGGTGTTCCTGTTTTCTAGGCCGGTGTAGCGTCTTCTTAGCCGCAGGAAGGGCGCCTCTATGAACCGAAAAGTGAGATGCCCGACAGGCACCATCACGAGAAAGAACACGATGGACCAGAGGCAGGCCACGTAGAAGTTGGACAAATCCATGACCCGCTCGTGCACAAACTTGGCTGCGCGGAATACGATGAAAAAGTGCAGTAAGTAGATGGAGTAGGAATACTCGCCGATGCGCCCGACGAACGCGGACGCGCCGGACGTGGAGTGGGCGAAGGAGCTTTCATACCAAGCGATGCCCGTCGCGTAGGCGAGCCCTTCCAGGGTTGGCAGCAGCACCCACAGCATGCTTGGTGATGGATACCCCCGGTACTGGTAGAAGCCCCCTTGGCGGTCGAAATACCAATACAGCAGGCTGAAACCGATCAACGTCGCGGCAACTGCCACATGGCGGTGCGCGATGCGTGAACGAAACTGGTAGGCCAGCATGCCCATTACAAACTGGTCGATGCGGCCCACAATGGTCCAGTACGCGAGGGATTGGATTTCGCCCCTCTCGTTGTGCAGAAAAAGCCGCAGCGCGATGGCCGCCAGGACGATGGAGATCGGCAGAACCTTTGACCTTCTCAGCATCCAAAGCAGGAGGGGAAGAATCAGGTAGTAATGGAACTCCACAGTTATGGACCATCCGCCATTGGGGAGTGTCGGCAATACCGTGCCCTTGGCGATGGAGTCGGCATAGGCGACCAGGTCGCCACCAACCACGTAGGTCTTGATGCCGACGGCCAGTATCACCAGCGCCAGCAGTGGGAAAAGCCGCAATACCCGGTTCCACAAAAATGCGGGGTAGGAAATGGATTTGCCGTCCAGCAGTTTGGCGAACAGGTAGCCGCTTAGGGTCATGAACAGTGCGACACCCGTGTGCCCCTCATCCAGCAACGCCAGCGGGAACAGTGACGGAGCCCCGTCAAAGGGCACGGGGTAACCATTGGACGAGTGGGTAAAGTGCCAGGCGAACACCACAAAGGCCGCCAAGGCCCGTACATGGTCCAATGCAATAAAGTGGGCACCGGTAGAGGACCTCATGGCCCTTATCTTCAGCCCTGGCTCGGCCGCACGCTTGATAAACCGCAACGCAATGGAGTGGTTGGCACATGAAAAATGGGCGCCCGTGCGACGATGCACCTATGACAAAAGACTCGATCCCCGGTTTCAATGTTCGCCTGTGGCGGCGCTTTACCACCATCGCGCAGCCTTACTGGGTCTCAGATGAGCGTTGGCGCGCCCGGGGCATGCTGGCCCTGCTGGTGTTGCTGCTGCTAGGGCAAACCGCTTTCAGCGTGCTGTTCAACCATGAAACGGGTGAGTTCACATCGGCCCTGGCGGCGGGGGATGCCGATCGTTTCTGGGCTTCCATCTGGCGTTACACGGCCATCCTCGTGGCGGCAGTGCCGCTGTATGCGCTGTACTACTACGTGCGCGACACACTGGGCTTGCGCTGGCGCCGCTGGTTGACCGACAGTTTTTTGGCGCGATATTTCCAGCAGCGCGCCTATTACCGGCTCAACACCCGCGGCATTGACAACCCCGACCAGCGCATCGCCGAAGACATCAACAGCTTTTCCCAGCAGTCGCTGTATTTTTCGATGATCGTGCTGGGTTCGGTGATCGATCTGGTCGCCTTTGCCAGTGTGCTGTGGACTATTTCACAGAGTTTGGTGTATTTCCTGATCGCCTATGCGGTGTTCAGCACCTTCTTCACGGCCGCGGTATTTGGCAAACAGTTGATCGGTTTGAACTTTCGCCAGTTGCAGCGCGAGGCCGACTTTCGCTTTGGCCTGGTGCGGGTGCGCGAACATGCCGAACCGATCGCCTTTCACGATGGTGAGGCGCGGGAGATGTCGGCGCTGCAACGTGTTTTTGCGGCGGCCTACGCCAACTACCGGCAAGTGCTGCGCTGGCAGTTCAAGCTCAACCTGTTCCAGTACGCCCACAGGTTTCTGACCATCGTGCTGCCCACGGTGATCATTGCCAACGACGTTCTCTCGGGTGAGCTGGAGGTCGGGCGGGCCATCCAGGCTGCGGGGGCCTTCGCGGCCATTTTGAGTGCCCTGACCGTGATTGTTGACCACTTCGAGGGTCTGAGCCGCTTTTCTGCCGGTGTCGACCGGCTGCATGCCTTCTCGCAAGTTCTGGGGGATGAGGACAACCCGCCTGCCAGCGACGATGACACCCGGATTCACACCCTGCCGGGCTTTGGACTCGCCCTGGAGCGCTTGACCGTGCGCACGCCCAACCGCGAACATCTGCTGGTTCAGGACGTCTCGCTGGCGGTCAACCCGGGTGAGGGCTTGCTGATCGTGGGGGCCAGCGGCTCCGGCAAGAGTTCGCTGTTGCGGGTGATTGCCGGGCTGTGGAATACGGGTGCGGGCACGGTGATTCGGCCGACCGGGGTGGACATGTTGTTCCTGCCCCAGCAGCCCTACCTGCCGCTGGGGAACCTGCGTTGCCAGCTGACCTACCCCCAAACGGAGCGCCATATTTCGGACGAAGAGCTGCTGCAGTGGCTGGAGCGGGTGAACTTGCCGACGCTGGCACAGCGTTTTGGCGGTCTTTCCGCGGAATTGGACTGGGCCAAGGTGTTGTCGGTCGGTGAACAGCAGCGCCTGGCCTTCGCCCGGGCCTTGCTCTCCAAACCGCGTTACCTGTTGCTGGACGAGGCGACCAGCGCGCTGGATGTGGCCAACGAAGAGCTGTTGTACGCCCAACTGGCCGGGCTGTCGATCACTCCTATCAGCGTCAGCCACCACATCACCATTCTCAAGCACCACCACCAGGTACTGAACCTGGCCGGTGACGGCAGCTGGACGCTACACCTGGCGAGCGACCGACCCTAAACGCTGCGACTGCGCGCCAGCGGTGGGTTCTTGGAAAAGTAGATCTCAATGCCGCGCATCAGCGCGTCGGCCAAGGTGTTCTGGTATTCCTCGCTGTTGAGTTTGACCTCTTCACTGGGGTTGCTGATGAAGGCAGCCTCGACCAACACGCTGGGAATGTCGGGCGCTTTGAGCACAGCAAAGCTGGCTTGCTCTACTTTGGCCTTGTGCAGCTTGCCGACCCGGCCAATCTCGCCGAGCAGGTTTTTGCCCAATTTGAGGCTGTCGTTGATCTGCGCTGTGGTGCTCATGTCCAGGAGCGCGCGCTGCACGGTGGCGTCTTTGGCTTTGACGTTGAGGCCGCCAATCAAATCGGCCTTGTTCTCTTTGGCCGCCATCCAGCGCGCAGCACTGCTGGAGGCACCGCCCTGGCTCAAGGCAAACACACTGGCGCCCTGGGGTTGCGGTGTGAAGAATGCGTCTGCATGGATGCTGATGAACAGGTCGGCCTGGACGCGGCGGGCTTTTTGTACCCGCAGGTGCAGTGGCACAAAAAAATCCGCATCGCGGGTCAGGTAGGCGCGCATGGTGTTGCCGTTGACCTGGGCCCCGTTGATACGCTCGCGCAGCAGGTGGGCCAGGCGCAGCACAACATCTTTCTCGCGGGTGCCACCCGGTCCGACTGCGCCGGGGTCTTCACCGCCATGGCCGGGGTCCAGGGCGATGATGATCAGGCGTTCTGTGCCAGGGGCGGCGGATACTGGTTTTTTTATATCATTTGTGCCTGTAGCCCCCGTAGAACCTGCGCTACCAGCTACTGATTTGATAGCATTTTGTGCCGGTGACGCTGGTTTGTCAGCGGGCTTCCTGGTTTGCTGGGCAATCAGCTCGCCCAGTGGATCGGCGGGGCTTGCCAATAGGCGTTCGGCGATCAGCGCTTCGAGTGGATCGGCCTCAACCTCCGGGTACAGATCAAACACCAGCCGGTGCTGGTAGGCCGCCACGGGCGTCAGGGTGAACACCTGGGGCCGAATCGGGTGTTTCAGGTCCACCACCAGGCGCACCACGGTGGGAGAAAACTGCCCGACGCGAATGCCGGCAATGTTGGGGTCGTCGGCCTTGACCTTGGCCACCAGCTCCTTGAGGGCCGGGTTGAGCGTGATGCCTTCAATGTCGACCGCCAGTCGCGGTGGGCTGGGCACGAAAGTCTTGGTGGCGCGCAGCTCAGCATCGGACTCGATGGTGACGCGTGAATACTCCGGTGCGGGCCACACCCGTACGGTCACGATGGTGGCACCACGCGCCAAGTGCGGCAGGCCGAGCGTCAAAACCAGGGCCCCGCCGGTGTTGAGCAGGGTGCGCCGCCTCAAGCGCCGACTCCCAAGGAGGTGCTGCCTTGCAGCAGAGCCACGCCGGTGGCGGTGTGGGCAGACAGCGTGACCTGGCGCGACGCGTCTGGAGCCGTGTCAATGCAGATATCCAAATCTGCGGTAGGCAGCACGTCGGCAGCCTTCTCGGGCCATTCCGCAATTTTGAGGCCGGGGCTGGAAAAGATGTCCCGGAAGCCCGCGTCTTCCCATTCGCGCGGGTCGCTGAAGCGGTAAAAGTCGAAATGCCAGATGTTCAGTGCGGGCCGGTTCTGTTCAGGCAACTCATAGGGCTCCACCACCGCGTAGGTCGGGCTCTTGATGCGGCCCTGCACGCCCAGGGCGTGCAGCAGGTGGCGCACCAGTGTCGTTTTGCCAGCGCCCAGGTTGCCATGCAAGGCAATAAAAGCATGGCCGATTTCCGCCTGCGCTGCCAAGCGGCTGGCGAACAACTGTGTGGCCAGCTCATCCGGCCAGACCAGGCTGGCAAGTGCGCTGTGCACGGGCTTTTTTGCTGTCATTTCTACAATAGGGGGGTGACGATCATTACCACTCAACATAGCACTCAATTCGATAGCAACCAATTGGTTTGTGAAATACAGGCATGGGCCCGGGAACTGGGATTCTCCCAAATTGGCGTGGCCGGTGTGAATCTTATCTCTGCCGAGCCCGGTTTACTGGCTTGGCTGGCGCAAGGATTCCATGGCGACATGGCTTACATGGCCAGCCACGGACTCAAAAGAGCCCGCCCATCGGAGTTGGTGCCCGGCACCTTGAGCGTGCTCACGGCGCGCATGGACTACCTGCCGCGCAACACGCCCGCAGACTGGCAAGCCGTCGAGTGGGCGCGCTTGCAGCGGCCTGCTGAGGGCATTGTGTCGGTCTATGCACGGGGGCGGGATTACCACAAGGTCTTGCGTAGCCGCCTTCAAAAACTCAGCGATCGCATTGCAGAACATTTGGGGCCGTTTGGCCACCGCGTGTTCACGGACTCGGCGCCGGTGCTGGAGGCCGAGCTGGCCGCACGCAGCGGGCAGGGGTGGCGCGGCAAGCACACCTTGCTGATCAACCGGGACGCGGGCTCCATGTTTTTTCTGGGCGAGATCTATCTGGATGTGGCGCTGCCCGAAAGTGCCCCGGTGCAGGAGCACTGCGGTTCGTGCAGTGCATGCATCACCGTGTGCCCGACGCAGGCCATTGTGGGGCCAGGTCGGCTGGACGCGCGCCGTTGCATCTCTTACCTCACCATCGAACATGCCGGGCCGATTCCGATGGAGCTGCGCCCACTGGTGGGTAACCGCATTTACGGCTGCGACGACTGCCAACTGGTGTGCCCCTGGAACAAGTTCGCCACCACCAGCACCTTGCCCGACTTCGATGCCCGCAAAGGCTTGAGTGGGCAGGATTTGGTGCGCTTGCTGGGCTGGACCGAGGCGGAGTTTTTGCAGCGCACCGAGGGCGGCCCGATACGGCGCATCGGCCATGCACGCTGGCTGCGCAATATTGCCTTGGCCATGGGCAATGCGCTGCGTGGTGGTAGTGAGTCGGCTGATGCTGTCACAGCCATGCGCATGGCCTTGAGTCACATTTCGGACCATGAAAGCGAAGTGGTTCGTGAGCAAGTGGCGTGGGCTCTGGCGTAATCTACACCGTCCACACACCCGGCATTGAGTAATTTTGGACAGTGCCCAAAGAAGTTGCT
>CAJASG010000105.1 GCA_903944555.1 uncultured beta proteobacterium | reverse complement strand
TGGCTGTTGAACGGCAGTCATATTGGATCGGGGCCACATCGTCAGCTCTGCTTCTTTGCCCGTCATCCTCCCCCAAGCCAGATAACTGCTTTCAGCAAAGATCTGGACAGTGCTAAGTTCTCTGTGTAATTCAGTCGGTTTCTTTGATCAAGCGCAAAGTTGACAATTCCGTTGCCAAGTCAATCCAACGCTCCATCAGGAGCTTCATGCGCTCGTAGTTCTTAAGCTGCTTGCGCACCGCAGGCAAATCCTCCTTCTTCACAAACTTGCTGCTGCTCTTGCCCTTGCGGGTGTAGCTCACCTGGTAGTACGGACCGTGCTTGACCGGCGGTGTTGCCTTGCAGCGGCACCCCGCCTTGCCGCATACGTTGTACTGTGTCGACAAACTCCCGGGACGCATGTCGCCAATAGCTGACAGCTCCAGCTTGAGCTTCTCTATTTGTCTCTCCAGTGTTGCCGCTCGGCGTGTGCTCATGGCAAAAATATCTCATGATTCGATAGAGAAAGTATAGCGATGTATAACCGATAGCACTATAGTGCTATCGGCGTATTACCACCGTTAATTTGACCCTATGTCGCTTTGGAATCACTGGCTCAGTGCTGTTCAGGAACTGCGCCCGGCCTGCTCACGCTCTCGAACGTTCCTGTGGATGCTGTTGGCCTTGGCCGGCCTTTGCAGTCGCCTTGATAACGCCGGTGTTACCAGCTTCGTGCGTGTGTTGAACTTCAGTCCTGCGGCCTACCACCGCTTCTTGCACCTGTTTCACAGCGACGCGCTGGACTTGGATCTGCTGACTTCCTGCTGGGTTCGTTTGTGTCTGAAGTTGTTTCGCCCGTTTGAGGTCGGACAGCGACTGGTGCTGCTGGCCGATGGCATCAAAGCCCCTAAGGAGGGCAAACGCATGCCGGGCGTGAAGATGCTGCACCAGCAGTCGGCCTCCAACACCAAGCCCGAGTACATCATGGGGCACTCTTTGCAAGCTGTTTCTCTGCTGGTGCACTGCGCTGCCGGACAGGTGACGGCGGTGCCCCTGACCTCGCGCATTCACGAGGGTCTGGTGTTCTCAAACCGGGACACGTCTACGCTGCTAGACAAGTTGGTGGCGTTGCTGATGCGCATCGCTGGCTGTATTGACCGCCAGGTACTGCTGGTCGCTGATGCCTACTACGCCAGTGGCAAGGTCATCACGCCTCTGCTGAAGCAGGGTCATCACCTGATTTCGCGGGCCAAGAGCAATGCTGTGGCTTACCTGCCTGTTCCTGAGCCGCAACGCCGAGGCAAGGGCAGGCCTCGCGTCTATGGTCAAAAGGTTCGACTTAAAGACTTGGCCGCCGACGACAGCGCTTTCGCCAGCGCACCCAGTCCGGTCTATGGCGAGAACAATGTCACGCTGCGCTATCGGGTGCTGGATTTGGTGTGGCGTCCGGTGGGACGCATGGTACGTTTTGTGATCGTGCATCACCCACAGCGCGGAACCATCTTCTTGTTGTGCACCGACCTGACGCTGGAACCTTTGCAGATTCTCACGCTGTACGGCTATCGCTTCAAGATTGAGCTTGGCTTTCGCCAAGCCGTGCATGTCATGGGGGCCTATGCCTATCACTTCTGGATGGCAGATATGAAGCCCATCCGGCGCGGCGGTGGTGATCAATACCTGCATCGCACCCCCGACGACTATCGCGCTGGCGTGCGCCGCAAGCTGCGGGCCTATCACGTCCATGTGCAGCTCGGTGCCATTGCGCAGGGACTATTGCAACACCTGGCGATCAATCACACGGCAGAGGTTTGGCGTGGGTTCTGGAGTTGGCTACGCACCATGAATCCGGCTATGCCGCCATCCGAGTTGGTGGTC
>CAJASG010000104.1 GCA_903944555.1 uncultured beta proteobacterium | reverse complement strand
CGTACCGGCTCCAGCGGTATTGGCCGTGGGGAGCGTATTTTGCGGGTCTGAGACCTGTACTTTGCACGCGCGCTTCGGCAGGCTCAACGCGTGTAGATTTTTTTGACGTTGGGTTTACCTTTCGTCTGAGCTGGGGTTTTTTGCAACCGGGCGCTATTCGCCACTATTTATTTCGGAGAGAAAAATGAAAGTTTTTTACGACAAGGACTGCGATCTGAGCCTCATTAAAGGTAAAACAGTCGCGATTATTGGGTACGGAAGCCAAGGGCATGCCCATGCTCAGAACTTGAATGACAGTGGCGTTAAGGTGGTTGTCGGTTTGCGTAAGGGTGGTGCGTCTTGGCCAAAGGTCGAGAAGGCTGGCCTTAAAGTTGCTGAAGTAGCCGACGCAGTCAAGGCCGCCGACGTAGTGATGATTTTGTTGCCGGATGAGCAAATCGCTGCGGTCTACACCAACGACATCGAACCCAATATCAAGTCTGGTGCATCCCTGGTTTTTGCACATGGCTTCAATGTTCACTATGGTTTGGTAACTCCTCGCGCCGATCTGGATGTGTGGATGGTCGCCCCAAAAGCACCCGGTCACACTGTGCGTGGTACCTACGCTCAGGGTGGCGGTGTGCCGCATTTGATCGCTATTCACCAAGATAAGTCCGGCCGCACGCGCGACCTCGCTTTGAGCTACGCCATGGCCAATGGTGGTGGTAAAGCTGGCATTATCGAGACCAATTTCCGTGAGGAAACAGAAACTGATCTGTTTGGCGAACAAGCAGTGTTGTGCGGCGGTACCGTCGAGTTGATCAAAGCGGGCTTTGAGACGCTGGTAGAAGCCGGTTACGCCCCTGAAATGGCATATTTCGAATGCTTGCACGAGCTCAAGTTGATTGTTGACATGATTTATGAAGGCGGCATCGCCAACATGAATTACTCCATCTCCAATAATGCTGAGTACGGCGAGTACGTCACAGGTCCTCGCATTGTGACTAGCGCGACCAAGGACGCGATGCGCCAGTGCCTGAAAGACATTCAGACCGGTGAATATGCCAAGAGCTTTATCCTCGAAAACAAGGCAGGTGCGCCTACATTGTTGAGCCGTCGTCGTTTGACCTCTGAGCATCAGATTGAGCAAGTTGGTGCAACTTTGCGCGCAATGATGCCTTGGATTGCAAAAAACAAATTGGTTGACCAGACCCGCAATTGATGCCGTGTTGTTGATTGAAAAAAGGGCCACTTCGGTGGCCTTTTTTATTTGACGCAGCAAATGGGTGCAACCAAAGCGGACGACTGCCTTAAACTGCAATACATAGGCTTTCCGCCGTAGTCATTCATCAGTCGCGCTACGGATTTGGCAATGCGATCAAGGAGATTTTATGCACGATGGAGCGAATTCAGCTACAAATGAAAACGATGCGGTGCTCGTACGCAAGCGCCGCAAGGGTATCTATGTGCTTCCAAACTTGTTTACTTTGGCAGCACTGTTTGGTGGGTTCTATTCCATAGTCATGGCGATCAATGGTCGTTTTGATCTGGCGGCTGTTGGCGTATTTTGCGCCATGGTGCTCGATAGTCTGGACGGGCGAGTTGCGCGCATGACGAACACCCAAAGTGCATTTGGCGAGCAAATGGATTCACTGTCGGACATGGTGTCGTTTGGCGCAGCCCCTGCATTGATTTCCTACGTCTGGGCGCTCAACGGCTTGGGTCGGTGGGGATGGTTTGCTGCATTTGTTTATTGTGCCTGTGCGGCCCTTCGTTTGGCGCGCTTCAATGTCAACACTACTGTTGTTGATAAACGGTATTTTCAGGGCTTGCCATCGCCAGCGGCGGCGGCCTTGGTGGCGGGTTTCATTTGGCTCTGTACCGATCTTGGGCTTAAGGGGTCAGATCTTGCGTGGCCGATGTTTTTTTTGGCGCTGTATGCCGGTCTCACCATGGTGACCAATGTGCCGTTTTACAGCTTCAAAGATGTCAGCATGAAAAGGAGCGTGCCCTTTGTCGTTATTGTGATGATTGCTTTAGGTATCGCAGTGATCAACATTGACCCACCCACGGTTATGTTTGGCCTGTTTGTTATCTATGGTTTGAGTGGGTACGTTGTATACGGTTGGCGTAAAGCCAAGGGTGTGCAAACCAGCGTGATCAGCACGTCCACAGATGAGCCGGATGAGCGAGGATTGCACCGCTAGTGAGCCGCCTGTGCATAGCACACTGTTCTATTTTGCGTGAAATTGGATATCGATAGGAGTATTGAGATGGCTGATAAATTGATTATTTTTGACACCACGTTGCGTGACGGAGAGCAGTCGCCAGGCGCATCCATGACCCGCGAAGCCAAGGTTCGCATTGCGCGCCAGTTGGAGCGCCTGAAAGTGGATGTCATTGAGGCTGGTTTTGCCGCCAGTTCCAATGGAGACTTCGAGGCGATTCAGCTCATCGCTAACACGATTAAAGATTCAACAATTTGTTCGTTATCCCGCGCGAATGACCGTGATATTTCCCGAGCTGCCGAAGCCTTGAAGGGTGCCAACAGTGCCCGAATCCATACTTTCATTGCCACCTCTGCCCTGCACATGGAGAAGAAGCTGCGCATGACACCGGACCAAGTGTTTGAGCAGGCAAAGCAATCTGTTCGGTACGCTCGCAATTTGGTGGGCGACATCGAGTTCAGTCCTGAAGACGGTTATCGCAGCGATGTTGATTTTTTGTGCAAGGTCATTGAAGCCGTGATTGCAGAGGGTGCGACAACGATCAACGTTCCCGATACGGTGGGCTATGCGGTCCCCGAGTTGTACGGAAATTTCATCAAGACTCTGCGGGAACGCATTCCCAACTCCGACAAAGCGATCTGGTCAGTGCACTGCCACAATGACTTGGGCATGGCTGTTGCGAATTCATTGGCGGGCGTCAAGATTGGTGGGGCCCGTCAAGTGGAGTGCACGATCAACGGTTTGGGAGAGCGTGCCGGCAACTGCAGCTTGGAAGAAGTCGTGATGGCCGTTAAGACACGCAAAGACTACTTTGGTCTTGAAATGGGAATTGATGCCAAACACATCTTGGCTGCCAGCCGCATGGTGAGTCAAATCACCGGGTTCGTAGTGCAACCCAATAAGGCGGTAGTCGGAGCAAACGCCTTTGCCCATGCGTCCGGTATTCACCAAGATGGCGTACTGAAAGCGCGCGACACCTACGAAATTATGCGCGCCGAAGACGTGGGCTGGACTGCGAACAAAATCGTTCTGGGCAAGCTGAGTGGACGCAATGCTTTCAAGCAGCGTCTGCAAGAACTCGGCATACAGCTGGAGAGCGAGGCCGACATCAATTCTGCATTTGCAAGATTCAAAGAACTTGCGGATCGGAAAAGCGAGATCTTTGATGAAGACATCCTTGCCTTGGTGAGTGATGAAAGCATCACCCATGAGAAGGAGCAATATGGTTTTGTTTCTTTGTCGCAGCACAGCGAAACCGGTGAGCGTCCTCAGGCCAGTATTGTTTTTACAGTGGATGGCAAAGAGGTGAAAGGTGCATCTGAAGGCAACGGACCAGTGGATGCATCGCTTAAAGCGATCGAAGCGCATGTGAAGAGTGGTGCGGAAATGGTTTTGTATTCCGTCAACGCTATCAGTGGTTCCACTGAAAGCCAGGGAGAAGTCACCGTGCGCTTGCAAAACAGTGGGCGTGTGGTGAATGGCGTGGGGGCTGATCCAGATATTGTGGTTGCGTCCGCAAAGGCTTATTTGAGTGCGCTCAATAGATTGCACAGCAAAGCCGACCATGTAGCCGCCCAAGGGTAGGTTGATCCGCGTTTCTTTACAAAATTGTTGAGATTTGGCGTGTAAGTGCTTGATATTGCATGGCTTTCTTGTTTAAACTCTAACCCTTCGGTGAAAATTCAACAGAATTCACGTCCGACCCCTTTGCTGCACTGTTGGGACATATTTTGAAAATCAATCCAATCCAATTTGCCGCCGTCCTTGTTTTTGTGTCTATGGCATTTGCTCCGGCACATGCCGTGATGACCAAACACAAGTCGGCGAGTGCAAAACAGATCGTTAAAAAGCATGCGGCACCCAAAGCCAAAGTGGTTGCGCGGAATACGCGGGTGCGTGCTGTTTTCGTTCCAAGTCAGCCCTCTTATGGACAACTGGCTGGTTTGCACGGTGCGCATGATGCGCTGGATTTGAAATCCAGTGTGGCATTTGTGATGGATCAGGACACCAAGGAAGTCCTTTTTCGGAAGAATGAACTTGCCGTGCTGCCGATCGCGTCAATTACCAAGCTGATGACTGGATTGCTGATCAGCGAAGCCAGGCTGCCGATGGATGAAATTATTGCGATTACCCAAGCGGATGTAGACACGGAGAAGGGCAGTTCATCCCGGCTCAGCGTCGGCACCGAACTAAGCCGCGGAGAGTTGCTGCACTTGGCCCTGATGGCTAGTGAGAACCGTGCTGCCCATGCGCTGGGTCGCAGTTACCCAGGCGGGCTGCCACTGTTTGTTAACCTGATGAATTCCAAAGCAAAGTCGCTGGGAATGTTGGACACAAGCTACAGTGAGCCGACCGGCTTGTCGAGCAAAAATCAATCGAGTGCACGTGACTTGGCAACGCTGGTGAGCTTTGCACATGGTGATCCCACGTTGCGCGAGTTGTCGACCTCTACCGGATATCAAGTTGCCGTGGGTCGCCGAACTCTGCAATACAACAACACCAATCGACTGGTGAAGAACCCGGAGTGGGACATTGGACTGCAGAAAACCGGTTATATCTCGGAAGCTGGCCAATGCTTGGTGATGCAGGCGAAGGTTGCTGGTCGCAAACTCATCATGGTATTTCTGGATTCGGCTGGAAAGCTCAGCAGAATCGCGGACGCGGAGCGCGTCAGGCGCTGGGTTGAGTCAACGCCGGTAAGTGTTGGCAAGTCGACCCCGTTGGCGAGCAACGAGTTGCATCAAAAAACGATTGCCAACTGATAGCGTTGGCTGCGCTATTTTCTTGAACTAGGCTTGTGTCCTAGTGTTTCAGAGATTTGCCGCGTGGTCTCTTTTAGTTTCTGCAACCATTCGTCGTCCATTCGACCCGACGGTGCAGAAATGGAAAGCCCAGCCACCAGCTTGTCTTGATCGTCATAAATACCTGCTGCCATACAGCGCACGCCAAGTTCCAATTCTTCATTGTCGCTGGCTTGACCATATTGCCGAACCTTAGACAGTTCGCGTTCAAGCTCTTCCAGTTGCGTGATGCTGTTTTTGGTATGGCCCTGTAGTCCGGTGCGCGTAGCGTAAGCGCGAGTGCGCTGTGGGTCATCCGCAGCCAGGAACAACTTGCCCACCGAGGTGAGGTGCAGGGGGGCTCGGCCGCCGATGGCCCTGACCACTTGCATGCCAGATCTTTCACTGTAAGCGCGTTCGACGTAGATGATTTCATCACCCTGCCGCATACTCAAATTGACGGGTTGTTGAATAAGTTTGTGCAGTTCGCGCATAGGTCCCAACGCGGCGTCGCGAACGTTTAATCGCCCTTTGACCAGATTCCCCAGCTCCAGCAAGCGCATGCCCAGCCTGTAGCTTCCGGGCTGTGGACGGTCAACAAATCGGCCTGTTACCAAATCATTGAGAATGCGGTGCGCCGTAGAAGGATGCAGGCCCGCTTTCTCACTGATTTCCTTTAAGGGCATAGCTTCCTCGCGCGAAGCAAGAACATCGATCAATGTGAACATCCGCTCAATAACTTGAACGGTCGGCGCGCTAGGGAGGTCAGATTCTTTTTTTGTCATGGTTATTTTTCCCCTGAATTTTATCAGGTGAAATTTAAGCCTGAACGACTGTCGATCCATTTTCGGGCGCAGACCATGCGCCATCGCACAAGAACTGTGTAGGGGAAAACTTGGCTTTGTAATTCATCTTGGGGCTGTCCTGAATCCAGTAACCCAAGTACACATACGCGAGTCCCAGTATTCGGGCTTGCTGAATTTGCCAAAGTACATTGAACGTACCGAAGCTCGCTTTTTCACTGGGGTCGAAAAACGTGTAAACCGCTGAAATTCCATCTCCCAAAATATCCACAATGGATACCATTTTCAACGGACCAGGTGAGCCATCCGGGGTTACATCCCGAAACTCCACCAGCCTAGAATTCACCCGACTTTGCAGGAGAAACTGGGTGTATTGTTCGGTGCTGTCTTCGTCCATCCCTCCGCCTTGGTGGCGACCATTTTGGTAGCGAAGGTAGAGGGCGTAGTGTTCTGGATCAAAACTGAGTTCGCGAATCCGGACGGACAGCGTCTGGTGACGGGCCCAAGCACGTCGCTGGCTGCGAGTGGGTTGAAAATCTGCAGCAATTACCCGCATGGGGGTGCAGGCCTGACACGCATCGCAATGCGGCCGGTAGGTGAACATTCCGCTGCGACGAAAACCCTCTGAAACCAGTTCTGAGTAGACAGCGTTGCTAATCAAATAGCTCGGGGTTGCCACCTGTGAGCGGGCTTGCCGTTGAGGCAGATAGCTGCATGCGTACGGTGCTGTAACGTAAAACTGCAAGGTTTGCAGTGGAAGGTCATTGAGGTCTGTCATGGCGAAAACTTATCCATCTGACAAAATGTGTTTCCAGTATACGGGGCTGAAATTCCAGGAGACGGATGGCTCTTTCTGTGCACTTTGGATGCAATTCAGAAATTGCCGACGCGGTACTTCTTTTGCGCCAAGCGTTGCCAAGTGGCGTGTATTTTGTTGACAGTCGATGAGACTGATCGCATGTTCCCGACAAAAGGCGACCAGTGCGGCCAATGCAATTTTCGATGCGTCAGGCGTTTTTGCGAACATTGACTCACCAAACACGGCTTTTCCCAATGCGAAACAGTACAGTCCGCCTACCAGCGTTCCGTCAACCCAGGTTTCGACGCTGTGGGCGTAGCCTGCGCGGTGCAGTCGGGCGTAGGCTTGCACCATGGCTGGCAGTATCCAAGTTCCAGGTTGCCCACATCGTTCGGTGCTTGCACAGGTCTGGATGACTTGGTCAAACGCGGTGTCAAACCGTATTTCACAGAGCGCGTCATTTTTGAAGCGGTGAAGCGTTTTTCTGAATGATCGGTGCAGCCGAAAGTCATGGGTTTCCAACACCATGCGGGGGTCTGGGCTCCACCAGAGAATGGGTTGTCCTTCGCTAAACCAAGGAAAAATTCCTTCCGAGTAGGCGCGCCGCAGCGTTGCAACGCTGAGGTCACCGCCGGCGGCCAGTAGGCCGGGTGCCTCAGATTGCGTTCCCCATGCGTGCTCGATGTGGGGAAAATCGTCGCCGGCGTCAAGCCAGGGGAGCGGGGGTGTTGGCATGGGCATGTTTTATTGAACGAAGAAATTTGGCTAAATAAATTTCGAGGATGGGATGGACGTGGTTCTCATGCGGTTAGAATACTGGATGTCGGGGCGTAGCGCAGCCTGGTAGCGCATCTGGTTTGGGACCAGAGGGTCGAAGGTTCGAATCCTTTCGCCCCGACCATTATTTATTAGCCAGAGCAATGTCTCTGGCTAATTCGTTTCAGGGGTTCGTACAACCTCTTGCTTTCTGTCCGTAGCTCAGTTGGATAGAGCAACAGCCTTCTAAGCTGTAGGTCACAGGTTCGATTCCTGTCGGACAGGCCATCAAATCCTGCTTTCGTATTTTTTATAGATCTGCCTACGATTCAATCGTCAACGTGCGCACGTGGACTTGCAGTTGCAACCATCTTTGTGCTGCTTGGTGCAGGATGTCCGCCGAGCCGGTGGTAAAAAAATCGGAGCTATCGGCGAGCGGTAGGTTGGTTGAATTTATTTCTGCAAGCTGATGGTGTGCTGCCAGAAGCCGGCGGGTCTGGCGGGCAACCGGTGCTCCGCCTTCCAAAAACGCTACATTGGCTCCGACCAGGTTTCTCAGCGTATTTTCGGCAAACGGATAGTGCGTGCAGCCCAACACCAGCGTGTCCATTTCGTCAGAATTTAAGCCAAATCGGCCCATAGCCCCCGTGTAATATGCGCAGGCCGCTTCTATTTTTGTAGCGTCTGCGTGCTCGATGGCGTCGGCCAAGCCGTCGCAGGGCTGCAAAACAAAGGTGGTTTGGCTGCGCAGAGATTCCAGAAGGTTGCGAAATTTTTCGCTGTTCAGGGTGCCTCGGGTGGCCATCACACCAATGAGGTGTGTCTGGCTGGCGGCTGCGGCCGGTTTGAGGGCGGGCTCGATACCGATGATGGGCAGATCCGGATATGACTGCCGCAACGCCTGAATAGCTGCTGCGGTGGCGGTGTTGCAGGCTACTACCAGCGCCTTGATGTGGTGTTGTGTCACCAAGTGGCGGGTGATGGCGTGGGAGCGGGTGACGACGTGAACATCATCCCGCTCGCCGTAGGGCGCATGGCCGCTGTCGGCCACGTAGACAAAGCGCTCGTGGGGTAACTCGGCCCGCAGGGCTTTTAGCACACTCAGGCCCCCGACACCGCTGTCGAACACGCCAATGGCGCCTGCGGGGCGCCCCGTTGCCTGTACCGCCAAGTGCTTAGGCCGCGGTGACAGCAATGTCCTTGAACTCGCCCGTGGCTATTTTCTTTTTCCATTCGGCCGGACCGGTAATGTGGGCACTGGTGCCGCCGGAGTCCACTGCAACGGTGACTGGCATGTCGACCACATCAAATTCGTAGATGGCTTCCATGCCGAGGTCGGCAAATCCCACCACTTTGGCGGTTTTGATTGCCTTGCTCACCAGGTAGGCGGCGCCGCCCACGGCCATCAGGTACGCGCTCTTGTGTTTTTTGATGGCTTCGATGCCTTCAGGGCCACGCTCGGCCTTGCCGACCATGGAGATCAGTCCGGTTTGTGCCAGCATCATCTCAGTGAATCCGTCCATGCGGGTTGCCGTGGTGGGGCCTGCAGGGCCGACTGCCTCGCCAGCCACCGGGTCCACCGGGCCAACGTAGTAAATCACGCGGTTGGTGAAGTCTACGGGGAGCTTCTCGCCCTTGGCCAGCATGCCCTGGATGCGCTTGTGCGCAGCGTCGCGGCCGGTCAACATCTTGCCGTTCAAAAGCAAGGTTTGGCCGGGTGTCCAGCTGGCTACTTCGGCAGGAGTCAGGGTATTGAGGTCGACCTTCTTACTTTTCACATAGTCGGGCGCCCAGTTGACGTTGGGCCACAGGTCCAGCGACGGTGGGTCCAGGTACACCGGGCCGTCACCAATCATCACAAAATGCGCGTGGCGGGTGGCCGCGCAGTTGGGGATCATGGCCACGGGTTTGCTGGCGGCGTGGGTCGGGTACATCTTGATTTTGATGTCCAGCACCGTGGTCAGCCCACCCAGACCTTGCGCGCCAATGCCCAGGGCGTTGACTTTCTCAAACAGCTCCAGACGGAGCTTTTCAACGTTGGACAGTTCAGCTCCGCTGGCCGCCTTGGCCTGCAGCTCATACATGTCCAGGTCGTCCATCAGGCTTTCCTTGGCCATCAACACCGCTTTTTCGGCGGTGCCGCCAATGCCGATGCCTAGCATGCCGGGTGGGCACCAACCGGCGCCCATGGTGGGTACGGTTTTCAGCACCCAGTCGACCACCGAGTCACCGGGGTTGAGCATGATCATTTTGCTCTTGTTCTCGCTGCCACCGCCCTTGGCGGCCACGGTCACTTCTAAGGTATTGCCGGGCACGATCTCGGTGAAGATGACTGCAGGCGTGTTGTCTTTGGTGTTTTTGCGCAAGAACTCGGGGTCGGCCACCACGCTGGCGCGCAGGGTGTTGTCGGGGTGGTTGTAACCGCGGCGCACGCCTTCGTTGATGGCGTCGTCCAGGCTTCCGGTGAAGCCGCCCCAACGCACATCCATACCCACTTTGAGGAACACGTTGACGATGCCGGTGTCCTGGCAAATCGGCCGGTGGCCGGTGGCGCTCATTTTGCTGTTGGTCAAAATTTGCGCGATGGCGTCTTTGGCGGCCGGGCTTTGCTCGCGCTCGTAGGCACGGGCTAGGTGGGCGATGTAGTCGGCTGGGTGGTAGTAGCTGATGAATTGCAGAGCAGCAGCGACGGACTCAATCAGGTCTTCTTGGCGGATGGTGGTCATGGTGGTGCGAAACCTCGGGGTTAAAAAATCAATGCGCTTCGTTTTGGGGGCGGGACATCAGGCGATCGGTGTAGGCGATGGCCATGGCCGACAGCAAAAAGGTGATGTGGATCGCGGTTTGGGCAATCAACACCTTTTCGTCGTAATTGGCAGCATTGATGAAGGTCTTGAGCAAGTGAATGGAGCTGATGCCGATGATGGCGGTGGCCAGCTTAACCTTCAGCACAGACGCATTCACATGGCTCAGCCATTCGGGCTGGTCGGGGTGGCCTTCCAGGTCCAT
>CAJASG010000103.1 GCA_903944555.1 uncultured beta proteobacterium | reverse complement strand
GGAAGAACAACCGCCGCCGCTTTGCGGAAAAGTTCGAGACCTTTGACATCATCCGCAAGTACAACAAAGATTACAAACTGATCTTTGTGGGCGACGCGACCATGAGCCCGTATGAAATTTTGCAACCCGGCGGCAGTGTGGAATACAACAATGCCGAGGCCGGTGCCGAATGGCTGCAACGCCTGACCCACGCCTTCCCCAAGTTTGCCTGGATCAACCCCGAGCCGCAGGGCGTGTGGCAATACCGCCAGAGCATCAGCGTCATCCAGCAACTGATGCACCAGCGCATGTACCCGCTAACCCTGAAGGGCCTGGAAGAGGCGATGCGGCATCTCACCAAGTAGCGTTAGGACTGCGAGACCGTCGGGGCCTTACAATCGCCGCCAGTCTCGCTGTAGTTCAATGGATAGAACGAGTGCCTCCTAAGTGCTAGATACAGGTTCGATTCCTGTCAGCGGGACCATTTGAGACACTGAAATACCTCCTAAGCTGTTGATTTGTATAGAGAATCAACCACTTAGAGCCAAGAGGACAGATGGGAAGTGTGGTAACCACCCCTTGAAACTCTCCATAGGCATCCTTCAAGCGCCCCTCCCCTACTCCTGCCAACGTGGCAAGGTAATCTATTGCCAGCGCTATCCCCGGAGATCTTCAGGAGAGGTGTGATGCCAAGAGGGTCAAGATCAAGTTTGATACCGAGAACATCGTGCGCCAGTTCCCCCTCTTCGCGCATGTAGACCAATGAGGCTTTTTCAGCCTCAGACAGCGCCTGCATCGGCAGGGCTGCCAGCGCGATGCCCCATTTGGGCGGTCGTCTCGCACCCCTCGCACGCAGTCACAACAAGGACGGTCAACAGGGTAATAAAAAGGCGATTTAGGTGAAATGAACACGACTGACTCTCGAAAATTTCCCAAAAAAAAGCGCAGGGCGTTTAAGCCCTGCGCTGATGGTCAAACCGGCTGATTTCAGTTGGCCGGAACAACCGTCGGCACGGTGGTCACAGCAGGGGCGACCACTGGCGTGTGTACACGATCACGCTTCTTGAGCGGCACACCTGTCAGGTTGCTGGCGGGGTCACGAACCTGGTCGCGTGTTTGCGTTCCGACACCAGTACCTGCACCTGCACCTGCACCTGCACCTGCTCCAGCTCCTGCACCTGCTCCGCCGCCCGGACCTGGGCCCTTGGCCAGCGCCACAGTCGCCACGGAGGCACAAATAAGCAATGCAGCGAGTGTTTTAGAGGTTTTCATGGTATTTATCCTTCGTAGTTGAGACAAAAACTAGCGTCCCCGGCCCTTGCCGCCTTGTCCGCCAGCGCCCCGTCCACCACCACTTGAAGCCGATCCTTGCTGGCGATTCTCAAAGCCAGCGCCGTAGGGCATACGCCCAGCGCCCGACTCTTCGTCCAACTTGCTGCCACCTGCGACAGACGGTAGGCGTCGCGTTGTCACAGACTCTGGGTCACCGGTCAAGGTGGCTGGCAGTGTCAGATTCAACGGTCGCACCGACTGGGCTTCTGGCGCTATTGGCAAAGACTGACCTGAAGCAGAGGCAGCCATCGTCAATAACAAAAGTTGGAAGAGTGCGGTTCGGGTTTTCATGGTTTTTGTTTTCGGGTGTTTGAATGATGCGCGGCGAGTGTCACTGTGCCATGTCAGGCGCGCCGCCTTGTGTATCGGTTTGTCGCAGCCCGTATCGCCACATGTGCAAGGGGCCCCTATGAGAGCGACATTGCCGTAAACTGACCTAGGTACACCATGATTACCTCAACACCCCCCAGTATTCTTGTCGTCGATGACGACCCCGATCTGCGCGAACTGCTGTGCACCTACCTTGGGGCCAATGGTTTTTCGGTTGTAGCAGTAGGTGATGGAGTCGCCATGCGTGCGGCATTGGCAAACGGTCTGCCCGATGCCGTCGTGCTCGACCTGATGTTGCCCGGCGAGGACGGGCTCTCGCTCACCCGCACACTGCGTACCCAATCCGCTATTCCTATTTTGATGTTGTCTGCGCGGGGCGAAGAGATGGACCGGATCATTGGCCTGGAAGTAGGCGCCGATGACTACCTGGCCAAACCCTTCGGACCGCGCGAGTTACTGGCCCGCCTGCGCGCTCTGCTGCGCCGCAGTCACTCCGCGCAGGGCACCTCCAACGGTTTGACGGTCGAACCATTGCACTTCGGCCCTTTTGCTCTCGACCTGGCAGGACGCAGCTTGAGACGAGACGGGCAAGAGGTTCAACTCACCAGTGCCGAGTTTGACTTGCTGGCTGCTTTTCTCGCTCGTCCCAACCGGGTGCTGTCGCGCGACACGCTAGTGGACCTACTCAAGGGCTTTGACCGCGACCCGTTCGACCGCAGCATCGACAACCGGGTCACCCGCTTGCGCCGCAAGATTGAGGTCGATGCCGCAGCGCCGGCATACATCCGCACCGTGCGTGGCGAGGGCTATTTATTCAACCCGCGCGGCACCACCACATGAGTGCGCCACAAAGCCTGGCGCGACAGAACACTTGGCTGTTGGCTACCGCATTCATCCTGATTGAGTTGCTGACGCTGACGCTTTTCATCACCCTGGTGATGTTGCCGTTGGCGCGCCGATCGGCCAGCGACTTGGCGGGACTGATGGTGCTGTCTGCCCAAACCTGGGCCGAATTGCCACCGCAAACACGCGACGCTTTTGAGGTCGAATTGGTGTCCAGCCACACGCTGGCTCTGCGCAACGAGGTGCGGCAACCCGCGCACGATGATTGGCATTCCCCTTTTATCTATTTACTCGAAGATGCCTTGGCTCAACGAATTGGCACCATGCAACACCTGGCTGCTGAAAAGGTAGGCAGCGAGGACTGGTTTTGGGCGCATCTGCCCGCAGGCCAGGGACACTTGTGGGTGGGTTTGCCCAAGGCACGCATCGGCAGTCAGCTCGGTCTGGCTTTGCTCATCACCGTATCGGGCGGACTGCTTTTGGCGGGGGGGTTTGCCGTCTGGTTGGCGCGGCGCATCACAGCACCACTGGCCCGACTGGAGCAGGCCAGTGCACTTATTGGTCAGGGCGAAAGCCCGTCGTTGTTACCCGAAACCGGGCCGCGTGAAATGGTCGCCCTGAGTCGCCGCTTTAACGCCATGGCGCAACAGGTGCAAGATTTATTAAGTTCCCGCACCACCTTGCTGGCCGGTGTATCGCATGACTTGCGCACCCCACTTGCACGCATGCGACTGGCGCTTGAACTGTTGAAAATGAAACCCGACGCGACGTTGATCGAGCGCATGGAGCGCGACATTGAGCAGATGAACCGCCTGATCGGCAATGTGCTGGACCTAGCGCGTGGGCTGGAGCACGAGCCAGCCGTCAGCACCGATCTGGTCGAATTTTTAACTGAAGTCGCAGAAGATTTCTCAACCCCGGTGTGCCAGATTAGCGTGAGTTGTCCGCCGGGCCGGCTGGCGATTCCCCGCTTTGCGCTGCACCGGGCGCTGGGCAACCTACTGCAAAATGCGCTGCGTTATGCCCCGGCAGCCCCAGTGGAACTGGTTTGCGAGTTAGGCCACACACACTGCCGCATAGGCGTGTTGGACCGAGGCCCCGGCATCGCCGCCGAGCAGATCGAATCCATGTTTCAGGCCTTTCACCGGCTTGACGCCTCGCGTAGCCCCATCACCGGCGGCTCGGGTCTAGGGCTGGCGATTGTGCGGGAGCTGGCACGAACCAACGGCTGGGAGGTCACGCTGCAGGCACGTCCAGATGGCGGCTTGCAGGCGTGGCTTGAGATGCCCTTGATAGCCTGAGTCAATTCAGAGTCGTTGCGCACTGAGCGCGAGGGTTAGGTATCAAGTGGAATCGCACCGTATCAAAACAGCAACAAAGGGGGACACAAATCTTGCTACTGGTATTTTTGATGGTGTGCGCAAAGAAAATTTTAAAAAATTCCTAGCATTCATGGAGTTTTCAACATGAATCGTGGTGCCTGTCAGCGGACCATCTACCGGGCGGGCCGAATTGCCGGCGCCCCCTGTGCCAGAGCGGCCTTTACCCCGAAGTTGCTATCAAATAAGTAGCATGTCGCGCTTATTCCTCGTGGTCTGGTGGCACTTTTTACTACTTTTTCCCGAACAAGCGCGCGAAAAATCCAACCGAAGCAGGCGTGGTACGCACATCCGGTGAACGGATAACAGCTTGGCCCGCATGACTTGAGTGCCACTTTCCAAAGCGCAGGTCATGGGTCATGATGTGCCCGATCAGCCACTTGTTCAGAAAGCGTCGCAAATCTTGCACGCGGTCCTCGGTCCACGCATCCCCGTTCCCCAGAAAATCTGCTACTTGCGCGGCAAACTCTTCATGCAATTTGAGGTGTTGTTCGAATGCGGGGTAGCCGCTTTTTTCCATCATGTCCTGCTCGTTGGAAAAGTGTGTGACCACATAGTCCAGCAGCTCTTCCACGGTCTGGTCCACGGATGCCAGGTTCAACGCCCGCACCAAGGTGAAAAGATGCCGGTGTTCCTGATCCACCTGGGCGACACCAATCTTGAATCCATCACGCCACTCGATGACATAGGGTGCTTTTTTGATTTCTGCTACTTCAGTCATGGGTTTTCCTTTTTTAAATCGTTGGCAAAACTGTACGCTGCAATGCAGCATAGGGTAAGCCCTTGATTCAAACGAATGACATATTGTTGAGCCACATCAAAAGCGGGGAATAGCATGACGACCCAGTGAGCCTTGGCATGGCCTCAGTGCCCGCCTGCACTGGCGACGGCACACGCCAAACCCTTCGCTAACGGGACGCAACCCGCAAGGTGCGGCTGAGCAGCATCACCGGAATCAGCCCCACCAGGACCAGTGCCAGACACGGCAACGCGGCCTCGCCCAGACGCTCATCACGCGCCAACTGGTAAGCCACAACCGCCAGCGTGTCGCTGTTGAACGGACGCAGCACCAAGGTTGCTGGCAGCTCCTTCATCACATCCACAAAGACCAGCAGGGCAGCAGCAGCCGTAGAGCGCCGCAGCAAGGGCCAGTGCACCCGCGCCAGCATGGCTGCATCACCAGCCCCCAGCATGCGGGCAGAGTCGTCCAGACTTTGGGGCAGGCGCGCATAGCCGCTTTGCAGGGACTGCAGCGCCACCGCGCAGAACCGCACCAGATAGGCCCAAACGATGCCCAGAGCGGTTGCCGTCACAAAGTAGCCCACCTGCAACTCTGGCGCCCAAGCCTGCAGCCAGCCCACCGGCAGCAACAAGCCCACCACCACCACTGCTCCGGGTATGGCGTAGCCCAAGCCCGCCAACTGGGCTGCGGCGCGGGGCGCCCAATGTTGGCTGCGCCGCGCGCTAAAGGCCAGCAGCAGCGCCACGGCCACCGCCAACACCGAGGTGATGGAGGCAAGACGCACGCTGTTCATCGCCCACTGCCCAAAGCGCTCCCACGGCAGATCGCCCCATTGCTCAAGCAGCGGCCTGAACATGAACAGCACAGGCAACACAAATCCCATCAAGATCGGCGTGGCACACAGCAACCACAGGTAAGCACTAGGTGGTCCGGTCAAGACCACGGGCTGCGCGTCCAGCACGCCAGCGCGCGCGCCCTTGGTCACGGCAAAGCGGATGCGCTTTTGCGCCCGGTGCTCCAGCCACAACAAAAGAGCCACCAATGCCAGCAACACCGTGGCCAACTGGGCGGCAGCGATGCGGTTGTCCATCGACAGCCAGGCCTTGTAAATCCCTGCGGTAAAGGTCTGGATGCCAAAGTAACTGGAAACACCAAAGTCGGCCAGGGTTTCCATCAGCGCCAAGGCGACGCCTGCGGCCACTGCCGGGCGGGCCAGGGGGAGCGCCACCTCGCGCATGCGCCGCCGCAGCGGCGCGCCCATCAAACGGGCAGCCTCCATCAAGTGCGAGGCCCGTTCACCCAGAGCGGTACGCGCCAGCAGATACACATAGGGATACAAAGAAAAGGTGAACACCCAGGCAGCTCCGCCAATGCTGCGCACCTCGGGAAACATGCGCCCTTCGGTCTGCAGCAGACTGCGCAAGGCGGTTTGCAGCGGCCCGCTGAACTGCAAAAAGTCGGTGTAGGCATAGGCAACCACGTAGGCGGGCATGGCTAGTGGCAGTAACAATGCCCATTCAAACACCCGCCGCCCTGGAAAATCAAACAGCGTGACAGCGACGGCCGTTGAGAGCCCCACGGCCACAACCCCCACCGCAACCATGAGACTCAACTGCACCGTGGTCCCAAGGTATTCGGGCAATACGGTGCTTGCCATCTCCCGCAAAATTGCACGGGCTTGCCCCGCCGGGTCGCCAAAGGGCAACCAGGAGGCGATGACCGCCAGCACCGGCAGCATCAACGCCATGACGATCAACAACAAAACCAGGCGGATGAGCCGCGATGAGGGCATGAAATAGGACGGATTGAAGGGAACGGGTTGGGCGCGCTGGCCACTAGGCCAAATGAGAATTGTAAGCATCTACAATTCGAAGTATGTTTTTGGAAGTCTCCCATCTGCAAGTGCACTACGCCGGTCGCCCACAAGCGGCTGTGCAAGACGTGTCTTTTGGACTGCGGGCGGGTGATATTGGTGTTTTGATCGGGCCCTCTGGCTGCGGCAAGACCACATTGCTGCGCGCCGTGGCCGGACTGGAAAGCGCCAGTGCGGGCCAAATTCGGCTGTCGGGGCACACCGTCAGCAGCGCACAGTCCAGCGTGCCTGCTGAAAAGCGGCGCATCGGCATGG
>CAJASG010000102.1 GCA_903944555.1 uncultured beta proteobacterium | reverse complement strand
GACACGCATCGCGTCCACCACGCTCTTGTAGTCGGGCTTGCCAAAGATGGCGCTGCCCGCCACAAAGGTGTCGGCGCCTGCGTCGGCCACACGGCGGATGTTGTCCACCTTGATGCCGCCATCCACTTCAAGTCGGATGTCCTTGCCACTGGCAATGATGCGGCGGCGCACGTCTTCAATCTTGCGCAGTGCCGAATCAATAAAGCTCTGACCGCCAAAACCGGGGTTGACGCTCATGATCAGCACCAGATCGATATCGTCAATCACCCAGTCCAGCACATCCAGCGGCTCGGCCGGGTTAAAGGTCAGCCCCACTTGGCAGCCCTTGGACTTGATGCACTGGATGCTGCGGTGCACATGGCCGGAGGCATCCGGGTGAAAGCTGATCAGATCGGCGCCCGCGTCGGCAAAGGCAGCCGCCAACGCATCAACGGGGGAAATCATCAAATGCACATCAATCGGCACCGCCACACCGGCCGCCGTTTTGGCGTGGGGCTTAAGCGCCTGGCAGACCATGGGACCGAAGGTGAGGTTGGGCACGTAGTGGTTATCCATCACATCAAAGTGAATCCAGTCGGACCCGGCCGCGATGACGTTTTTCACCTCTTCGCCCAAGCGGGCAAAGTCGGCGGACAAAATGGAGGGGGCAATTCGGAAGGTCATGGCAAGGGCATTTCTCAAGAGATGGCGAAGCGGACATTTTCGCAGGTAGCATTGCAACTTATGTCCAAGTACCAATTTTTGGTGGAAGTATTGCCACAGTACCTCCCCGAGCAATCCTCCCCGGAAGACGGGCAGTACGTTTTTGCGTACACCATCACCATCAGCAACACGGGCGAAGTGGCCGCGCAACTGATTTCACGCACCTGGAACGTCAACGACTCCAACGGCCTGACCGAAAAGGTCAAAGGCCTGGGCGTGGTGGGCCAGCAGCCGCTGCTCAAACCCGGTCAATCGTTTGAGTACACCAGTGGCACCCGCCTGCGCACCCCCACCGGCACCATGCATGGCAGCTTTTTCTGCGTCGCAGAGGATGGTGAAAAGTTCGATGCTGACATTCCCATGTTTGTGCTGGATGCCTTGAGCGAGCCGGGCGTCAACGGCTCACGCACCCTACACTGAGCGGCGCCCCCTGCCATGGGCGAATTTGAACTGATCCAACGCTTTTTTACCCGTGCCCAGCGCCCGGCGGCCCGTGGTGTGGCGCTGGGCATTGGCGATGACTGCGCCCTGTTGCAGCCCACTCCAGGCATGCAGATGGCGGTGTCGTGCGACATGCTGGTGGCGGGGCGGCACTTCTTCGCCGACACCAGCCCCCGCGCACTGGGCCACAAGGCCTTGGCCGTGAACCTGAGTGACCTGGCCGCCTGTGGCGCGCACCCACTGGGCTTTACCTTGGCGCTGGCGCTGCCCGAGGCTAACGCGGCCTGGTTGGAGCCTTTTTCGCAGGGCTTGCTGGCGCTGGCAGATGCACACGGTTGCGAACTCGTGGGGGGTGACACAACCCAGGGGCCGCTGAACATTTGCATTACCGTATTTGGAGAGGTTCCGCCAGGGCAAGCCTTGCTGCGCAGTGGAGCCCATGCAGGTGACGACATTTACGTGAGCGGGTCGCTGGGCGACGCCCGCTTGGCGCTGGAGGCGCTGCAAGGCAAACTGGTACTACCCGATGCAGTGTTAGCGCAGGCCCGCCAGCGCCTGGAGCAACCCACACCGCGCGTAGGCCTGGGCCTTGCGCTGCGCGGCATTGCCAGTGCGTGCGCCGACATCAGTGACGGGCTGCTGGGCGACCTGGGCCATATTCTGGAGCGCTCGGGCGTGGGCGCTACACTACAAACCGCTCTTGCTATTCATTTGATAGCTGCTTGCGCACATCCTGCGTGGTCTAGCGCCCTATTTGGCACTGAAAATGGCAGCACTCAAAGACTTCAGTGCGTGCTGGCGGGGGGCGATGACTATGAACTGGTTTTCACCGCACCCGTGAACCAGCGCGCGGCGGTACAAGCGGCGTCATTCTCCAGTTCGACGCCCGTCACGCGCATAGGTCAGATTGACGGCCACGCCGGGTTGCGCCTGGTGGATGGCGACGGCGCGTCGGTGGCCAACACCTTCGCGTCGTTTGACCACTTTGCCAGCGCCGTCGGCCATTAGTGCACCGGAACCGGCTCAACCCCCCAAATTTCGGTGGCATATTCCCGGATGGTGCGGTCCGAAGAGAAAGCTCCCATGCCTGCCACGTTCAAAATGGCGCTGCGCGTCCACGCAGCGGGGTTGCGGTACAGGTCATCCACCCGGTCCTGGGCTGCGACGTAGTCCGCATAGTCCGCCAAGAGCTGGTAGTGGTCTGAATCCAGCAATGATGTGACGATGTCGCGGTAGCGCTGCGGCTCTTCGGGCGAGAACTCGCCCTCTGACAGGCGATCAATCGCGTACTTCAGGTCGAAATTATTTTCGTAATAGTCGCGCGGCCGGTAGCCCTCACCCCGCAGTTCAGCGACCTTTTCGGTGCGGTTACCGAATACAAAGATATTGTCGAGCCCCACTTCATTGGCAATCTCGATATTGGCCCCGTCCCAGGTCCCGATGGTGAGCGCTCCGTTGAGCGCAAACTTCATATTGCCGGTGCCGGACGCCTCGGTGCCCGCTGTCGATATCTGCTCCGACAGATTGGCCGCCGGAATAATGACTTCGGCCAGGGAAACCCGGTAGTTCGGAACGAACACGACCCGCAACTTGGTCCCGATGCGCGGATCGTTGTTGATAACGCGCGCCATGTCGTTGATCAGTCGAATGATCAGCTTGGCCATGTAATAGGCGGATGCCGCCTTGCCGCCAAAGATGACCGTTCGCGGCACCCAATTGGCATGGGGACGTGCCAATATCTGGTGGTAGCGGGTCATCACATGCAGTACGTTGAGCAATTGGCGCTTGTACTCGTGCATGCGTTTGACTTGCACATCGAACAAGCTTTCAGGATCGACCAGAAACCCGTAGTCGCGCGCCAGCAGATCGGCCAAGCGGCGTTTGTTCTGCTGCTTGGACAGGCGAAACGCATTTTGGAACTCCGGCGCATCGGCCAATTCCCGCAACTGCGAAAGTTGGTCCAGATCCCCACGCCAGTCGGGCCCGATGTGACTGTCAATCAGTGTCGCCAGCGACGGATTGGCCTGCGCCAGCCAGCGCCTGGGTGTGATGCCGTTGGTTTTGTTGCAGAAGCGGTCCGGGTACATCCGCGCGAAATCACAAAAAATGGTGTCCACCATCAACTGGCTGTGCAGGGCCGAAACGCCGTTAATCTTGTGGCTGGCCAGTGCCGACAGGTGCGCCATACGCACGCGACGCACGCCCCGCTCTTCGATCAGGGAGATTCTGCGCATCAGGGCGCTGTCGTGCGGAAAACGACCATGCACCTCGGTCAGGAAGCGGGCATTGATGTCATAGATCAGCCCCATGTGCCGTGGCAGCACACGCGCCAGCAGGTCAACCGGCCAAGTCTCCAGCGCCTCTTCCATCAGGGTGTGGTTGGTGTACGAGAAGATGCGGGTGCACAAACCCCAGGCTGCCTCCCAAGCCACATGGTGCTCATCCAGCAGCAAGCGCATCAGCTCCGGCACGGCCAGCGCCGGATGGGTGTCGTTGAGGTGAATGGCCACTTTGTCGGCCAGCAGCTCAAAGTTGCTGTGGTTTTTGAGGTGACGCCGCAAAATATCCTGCAGCGAGGCGCTGACAAAAAAGTACTCCTGGCGCAGCCGCAGTTCACGGCCATCTTCGGTGCGGTCATCCGGGTACAGCACGCGTGAGACGTTTTCCGACAGGTTCTTACTGGCCACCGCCTGGATGTAGTCGCCGCGATTGAAGGCATCGAGATTGACGCCGCCGCTGGCGCGTGCGGACCACAGGCGCATGGTGACCACGCTGCGCAGCTTGTAGCCAGGCACACCACTGTCATAGGCGGTGGCAATCACGTCTTCGGTATCGACCCAGACCGAGTGGCCGTTTTGCGGCACCAGACGTCCGTGGAAGCGGATGGTGTAGCTCAACTCCGGACGCATGAACTCCCACGGGTAGCCGTTGACCAACCAGTAGTCCGGCACTTCCACTTGTTGCCCGTGTTCGATGCGCTGGGCAAACATGCCGAATTCGTAGCGAATGCCATAACCCATGCCCGGAAGCCCCAAGGAAGCCAGGGAGTCCAAAAAACAAGCCGCCAGCCGACCCAGGCCGCCATTGCCCAGACCCGCGTCGGGCTCCAGGTCAATCAAGGCGTCAAAGTCTGCGCCCAGCAGCG
>CAJASG010000101.1 GCA_903944555.1 uncultured beta proteobacterium | reverse complement strand
TGTTTGGCAAGGCCATCAAGGCGAACCTGTTCACGCCTGAGGTGGTGGCCACCACCTTCATCATTGGTGGCTTCATCATTTTGTGGGCCGAGCGGCGCCAGCAAAACAACCCGGCCGTGGCCCGGATTCAGGAAGTGGAGGCGATGACGGCATGGGATGCGCTGAAGGTGGGGCTGGTGCAGTGCCTGGCCATGATTCCGGGCACCAGCCGCAGCGGTGCCACCATCATTGGTGGCATGTTGCTGGGGCTGTCGCGCAAGGCAGCCACCGACTTTTCTTTCTACCTCGCCATTCCCACCCTGATTGGGGCGGGGGTGTACAGCCTGTACAAAGAGCGCACCTTGCTGAGCATGGCCGACATGCCTATGTTTGGTGTGGGGCTGGTGTTTTCATTTCTCAGCGCCTGGCTGTGCATTCGCTGGCTACTGGCCTACATTGCTACCCACAGTTTTGTGGGTTTTGCCTACTACCGCATTGCGTTTGGCGTTGTGGTGCTGGCCACTGCGTGGACTGGCGCCGTGACTTGGGCCGCCTAACCGCCGCTTAGCCCAAGCTCTGCAGATTCAATATTGCCGCTTCAATGGCGGCGGCGGTGGCCATTGGTTTTTCCATCGGAAACAGGTGGCCGCCGTCGAGCATCATGTTGCGGCCCTTGGTGACCTTGTCGGTCATGGTCATGCCGACTTGTTTCATCTCATGCGAGGCCCGTCCGCCAATAAAGGCCACCGGGCATTTCACCGGGTGGCGTGCCAGCAGTCGGTCCAGGTTGTCGGGGATGGTGTTGTAGAACGCGGTTTCCACATCGCGGTGAAAACCCAGCACCCGTTTACCATCCACTTCCTCCGTGCCGTGGGTCACATAGTCCAGCAACACCTGGTCGTCCCACTTGGCAAAGGCTTTTTTGTGGCGGAAGTGTTCGTACGCGGCTTCGATCGAGGGCCAGCTGGTGCGGCGCTGCTTGCTGACCGCACCGGGCGAGATGGAGCCCATCATTTGCGTGGTCTTCATCACCTCCACGGCCGTGGAGCGCCAGCCGCCCAAAATAGGCGAGTCGATCAGCACCACGCCACGCGCCAGCGTGGGCTCACGGGCCGCTGCCATCAGGCTCAAAAAACCGCCCAGCGAGTGGCCCACCAGCCAGACGGGCTCCCCCGTCTTGTTGAACTCGGCCTGCGTGAAGTCAATCAGTTGCTGCACCACATGCGGCCAGTTGTCGCTCACGGGGTACTTGGAATCGTGGCCAAATTTCTCAATCGCTTTCACGGTGAAGCTGCGAGCGCGCAGGTTTTTGAACAGCACTTTGTAGGTGCTGGCCGGAAAACTGTTGGCGTGGGAGAAGACGATGGTGGACATGGGGTGTGGCGTCAGCGTTGGGTCAAAAGTCAGATCAGCTTTTCATCAGGGGTGCTGATTTTCTTCAATGGCAGGCTGCGCCCGGATTGGGTCATCAGCGGCACGTTGGTTTGCTCGCCGTTCCACATCGGGTCTTCAATGCTGTCAAACACTTCGCGCAGCTTTTGCCCCCAGCTGCCATGCAGCATCTTGAAGTAAGGGTTGTTCTCGTCAATGCACACCACCTTGTCGGTGTGAAACTGGTTGGCTTCGTAAATCACCATGTCCAGCGGCAGGCCGACTGACAGGTTGGATTTGAGTGTGGAGTCCATCGACACCAGCGCACACTTGGCGGCCTCGTCCAGCGGGGTCTCGGGGGTGATGACGCGGTCCAGCACGGGTTTGCCGTATTTGGATTCGCCGACCTGGAAGTAGGGTGTCTCGGGGGTGGCTTCAATGAAGTTGCCGGCCGAATAGACCTGGAACAAGCGCATGCCTTCGCCCTTGATCTGTCCGCCAAACACCAGCGACACGTTGAAGTCGACACCGGCACTTTGCAGTGATGCAGCGTCACGGTCATGCACCCGGCGGATGGCGGAGCCGAGCACCCGCGCGGCGTCGAACATGCTCTTGGCATTCCAGATGGTGATGCCCTCATCGGACTCGTGGTCCTTCAGCTTTTCGACCTGCAAAATTTCACGAATAGACTGCGAAATGCTCAGGTTGCCCGCCGACAGCAACACCATGAAGCGGTCATCGGGCTTCTCATAGACGATCATCTTGCGGAAGGTGCTGATCTGGTCCAGACCCGCGTTGGTACGGGAGTCGGAGAGGAACACCAGTCCGGCGTTGAGTTTGATGGCGACGCAGTAGGTCATTTTCGAGTTCGCAAGGGAAAACCCTAGAGTGTATCGGGGGCGGCGAGGTCTTGCTTTGTCCCTCGTAGCCAAAAAAATGGCCCCGTAACTGGGGCCATTCATGGTTCGCAAAATTTACTTGCCGCTTTCATCTTTCGACGGTGGGACAGCTTTCTTTTGATTGAACTTGAGC
>CAJASG010000100.1 GCA_903944555.1 uncultured beta proteobacterium | reverse complement strand
CTGCGCAGCGAGAACACCGTGTTGGGCGTGCGCGGCGATGACCGCGTGTACCAGGGGTTTTCGGTCGCTTTCGACATGTCGTTCGAAGAAATCTGGATCAGCTACCTGGTCGGCGCCACGTTGTGGATTGCGCCCAAGGAGATCGCCTCCGACCCAGAGCTTCTGCCGCTGGCGCTTCAGGATAACCAGGTCACGGTGCTGCACGCCGTACCAACCCTGCTGGCCCTGTTCAGCCAGGACGTGCCCACCCTGCGCGTGATCAACCTGGGCGGGGAAATGTGCCCGCAGTCGCTGGTCGACCGCTGGGCCACACCAGGCCGCCAGGTTTTCAACACCTACGGCCCCACCGAAGCCACCGTATCGGCCAGCCTGGCAGAACTCCATGCCCACGCACCGGTCACCATCGGGCGGCCCTTGCCCAATTACGGCCTGCTTGTCATCAGCACCGCGATGGAAAACGGACTGGTGCTGCTGCCCCGCGGCGAGGTCGGTGAGCTGTGTATCACCGGTCCGGGCGTGGCAGTCGGCTACCTCGGTCGCCCCGATCTGACGGCGGAGAAATTTCTGCCCAACCCCTGGAGCCACCATGCGCACGACCAGCGCCTGTACCGCACCGGGGACCTGGCGCGCATCGATGCCGACGGATGCGTGCAATGCCTGGGCCGCACCGACGACCAGGTGAAGATCCGCGGGTTTCGGGTGGAGCTGGGGGAGATCGAGGCCGCTTTGGCACACCAGCCTGGCATCGGCACCGTGGCCGTCATCCTGCGCCAAGAAGAGGGCATCGACCAGTTGATCGCCTTCTTCGTGGCAGATGGCAGCACAGCCGTCTCTGGGGCCGCCCTGCGTGCGGCACTGGCGGAGCTGCTGCCAACCTACATGGTGCCCGGCCATTTTGAGCCGCTCAATGAGATGCCGCGCCTGACCTCCGGCAAGATTGACCGCAACACCCTGAAAGCCCGCCCCCTGGCGATTGTGATTGGCAGCGCCACCACGTCCGACACGCCGAAAAACCCGGCTGAAGAGGCTCTGTTTGCGGCCCTGGCCAAGCTCTTTCCTGGGGAAGCGATTGTGCGCAGTGCCGATTTTTTCTCGGACCTCGGCGGCCACTCCCTGTTTGCGGCGCGCCTGGCGTCCGCCCTGCGCAGCGAACCCCGCTTTGCCCATATCACGGTGCGGGACATCTACCACCACCGCACCGTGGGCTTGATCGCTCAGGTCTTGAATACGCCCCCGGCGGCGGGACCGCAGGTCGACACCGACTGGACACCGCCGTCAGCCCTCAAGCGCTGGACCTGCGGCGCAGCCCAAGCCGCCGCCGTGCCCGGCTTGGTGGCGATCCGCATGGCGCAGTGGCTGGCCCCTTTCTTCGCTTACCACTTCTTCACTGGCGAGCCCGGCGACTCGCTGACGCTGGCCATTGCCGCGTCGGTGGGGGCTTTTTTGCTGGCCACCTTGCTGGAATTTGGCATCTCGATTGCAGGCAAATGGCTAATCATCGGCCGCCTGCGGGCCGGGCGTTACCCGCTATGGGGGGTGATGTACTACCGGTGGTGGCTGGCGGACCGGCTGGTGGAGTCCGCACCGACCTACTTGCTCAGTGGCTCCTCGCTGTACGCCTGGTGGCTGCGCGCACTGGGGGCCCAGATTGGCCGTGACGTCACGATCGGATCGATGACCTTGCGCGCGCCGGATCTATTGACCATTGGCGAGGGCGCCAGCATCGGCAACGCCGCCAATTTCGAGAATGCCCGGGTGGAGCACGGTGAGTTGCGCATTGGCACGATCCACATCGGTCCGGACGCCTGCATCGGCTCCTATGCCATTTTGGAGGGCAACACCTCGGTTGGAGCCTACGGCCATATCGAAGGCCAGTCGGCGCTGAGCGACGGTGAAGCCGTGGGGCCAGGGCGTATCTGGAGCGGCTCACCGGGTCGCGATACCGGGGCCTTCGATACGAGCACAAACTCGCCACGCCCGCCGCTGTCGCGCCGGCGCGAAATCGCTGAAGCGGTGTACTTTTGCCTGGGTGCGCTACTGATCACCACGCTGTTTTTTCTGCCGGTGTTTCCCAGCTTTATTTTGATCGACTGGATTGACGATACCGACCATTTTCCCCTCCTGGCCAGCACCGATGTCTCGTTTCAACTGGTCAAGTATTTTGTGCTCGCCTTTCCGGCTGCCGGAGTGCTGATCCTCTGCACCGCCCTGCTGTCGGCGGGCATCCGCTGGACCGTGCTGCCGCGCCTCAAACCGGGCAGTTGGCCGGTTCACAGCAGGCTTTACTGCGCCAAGTGGCTGGTCAACCAGATTCAGGAGTCCAGCCTGCATGTGCTGCACGGCGTGTACGCCACCATCTATGCGCCGTACTGGTACCGCTTACTGGGTGCCAAGGTCGGGCGCGATGCGGAGATTTCGACCGCGCTGGGCCTGGTGCCCGATATGCTCACGCTGGGGGATGAAACCTTCATTGCGGATGCGGTGATGCTGGGCGATGAGCAAATCGACGGCGGCTGGATGACCATGCGCCCCACGGTGATTTCACGGCGCAGTTTTGTAGGCAACGGCTCCTACGTACCCGACGGCACCACCCTGCCAGAAAACGTGCTGATCGGTGTGCATTCCAGCGTGCCGGCCAACGACAAAATGCGCAATGGCGACACATGGCTGGGCTCGCCGCCCATCCACCTGCCGGCACGGGAGCAGACCACCGGTTTCCCTGAGCACCTGACCTACCGGCCCTCGCCATTTCGCCGGCTGGCGCGTGGCCTGATTGAAGCCTTTCGCATCATCGCGCCGCATGCCATTGTGATTTCGGTCGGCTACACCGTGGTACTGAATGTGATGCCGATGGCGGGCGAGGGCCGCTGGGTCGACGTCACCGGTTACCTCACCGCAGCAGGCTTGTTGTATGGCGTTGGCACCTTCATTTTCATCGTCCTCCTCAAATGGCTGCTGATCCGGCGCTACCGCCAATGCAGCGCGCCAATGTGGACACCATTTGTGTGGTTATCCGAAGGCGTGACCAACCTGTACGAGGGCATTGCCGTGCCCAACTTCATGCGTTACCTGCGCGGCACACCCTGGCTGCCGGTGGCGCTGAATATTTTGGGCAGCCACATCGGCAAAGGGGTTTACATCGACACCACCGACATCACAGAGTTTGATTGCGTCACGATTGGCGACTTCAGCGAACTAAACGCCCTCACCTGCCCACAAACCCATTTATTCGAAGACCGCGTGATGAAGATCGACCACGTCACCATTGGCCAACGCGTCACCTTGGGGCCGCGCAGCGCGGTGCTATACGGAGCAGTGGTTGGCGACAACGCCCAACTAGGCCCCTTGACGCTGGTGATGAAAGGTGAATTTATTCCCCCGGCCAGCAGTTGGCGCGGCTGCCCGGCGGCGCCCAAACGCCACTGACTCCTAGCACCATGCAGGACCCCCGAGTATTGGTACATCCCTGGCCCGATGCCGCGCCCCTCGCGCTAAAGGCGTTGCGCGGTGTGCGGGGGCTCACGGCCATCCGCGTCACCACGCCCAACAGCGAAATTCGCAACGAAGCACGGGAGCACCTGCGCGCGGCCTTGCGCGAGTTGCTGGCGGCGCTGCTGCAGCAACCGGCGGCGACGCTGCCACTGATCTCACAGCCGGGTCAAGCACTGGTCCTGGACCTGCCCGGCACGCCCATCGGCCTGTCGGTGAGCCATGCGCCGGGCTTGAGCGTGGTGGCGGCGCACCGGCACGGGGCTGTCGGCGTGGATGTGATGCGTATAGCTGACGGGGCAGACTGGATGCCCGACTGGGAGACGGTGGCGCGCGACTACCTCGGGCCACAGGCACAGGCACGCATCGCCAACGTAACGACCGACCAGCGGCCCTACGCCTTTGCCCGTGAGTGGACTGCGCTCGAAGCCTGCCTCAAATACCTGGGGATGGCACTCACCGAATGGACTCCGGCGCTAGAGCAGCACATCGCCCTGTGTACCGTCATCCGTCTAATAGTGCCTCACGGGTTTTGCGGTGCGCTGGCGATAGCGCAGCACCACCCGCCAGTAGGACCAGCGCAAACGCTATTTGCTTGAGCGATCTTTCTCGTATTGGTCGTAGGTCTGCTTGTTTAAGCGAGCACGACACTCTTGCGCAGCACCCGGTGGCTGCTTGGCGCATTCATTTTGGGCGCTCACCTTTGCGCCCTCGTACCAAGCCTGGGTTGTACATCCGCCAAGCACTGTGATGAGCGCGATTGCGAAAAATGGGTGCAAGATATTTGTGGATTTCATTCTTTTGATTGCAAAAAATGGATTGCAAAAACAGGGAAACCCGTTATGGCATCCAGTCCAGCGCGTGGATGTAATCGGGCTGCACCATCAGGTCGTCCCACTCCAGTGCAGGCGTGCGTGGCAACAGGGCGCAGCGGCGCTCCTCGCTGGCCTCCAGGGGCTGCCAATCGCCTTTGAGCTGGGCCTCGGTCATACCGGAGATGAGAGCGTCTACCGCCCGGCCGCCCTCGGAGCTGTTGGGGGTGGACTGGTTGCACAACAGGACCATGTCGCAACCGGCGTTCAAAGCGGCCACGGCAGCCTGGGTATAGCTGACATGCTGGCCATCAATCAAACGGGCCCCGGCCATGGACAAGTCGTCGCTGAAAATGGCACCGCCAAACCCCATCTGACCACGCAGGATGTCGTTCAACCACTTGGATGAAAACCCGGCCGGACGCGCATCCACCTTGGGGTAAATCACATGCGCGGGCATCACGCTGCTCAGGGTGGTATTGAGCCAACGGTAGGGGGCAGCGTCGTCGGCCAAAATGGCTTTCAGGCTGCGCTTGTCCACCGGGATGTCGGTATGGGAGTCGGCTTTAACAAAGCCGTGACCGGGGAAATGTTTGCCACAGTTGGCCATGCCACTGATGTGCAGACCGTGCATCAGGCTCTTGGCCAGCAGACTGACCACGCGCGGGTCGCGCCCGAAAGCACGGTCGCCAATGACGCTGCTCTCGCCATAGTCCAGGTCCAGCACCGGGGTGAAGCTCAAGTCCACGCCGCAGGCACGCAACTCGGCACCCAGCACAAAACCGCAGGCGGTGGCCGCATTGGTGGCGTCCATCTGCCCAGCCTTCTTGCCGGCTTTTGGCGCGGCCATCCACATGTCGCCCAAGGCGCGCATGGGTGGCAGGTGGGTAAACCCGTCGGTCTTGAAACGCTGCACCCGCCCGCCTTCGTGGTCGACACAAATCAGCAAGTCAGCGCGCACCTTCTTGATGGCGCGGCACAGCGCGGTGAGCTGGGCGCGGTCTTTCCAGTTGCGGGCAAACAAAATCAAACCACCCACCAGCGGGTGCTGGAGGCGCTCGCGGTCGACCTTGGACAGGGTCAGACCGGCAATATCGATGATCAGGGGGGCATGTTGGGTCATGGAATTTTCTTTGTTTTTGCTATTGTTTTCGTAGCTGCTTGCGCATATTCTACGGGAGCTACAGGCCTAAATCATCTAAAAATCTAAGCCGACTGGGTCTCCACCACACAAAAACTGGCGGCGTAGTCCACCTCGTCGGTCACGCTGATGTGCACCTGCAAACTGCGTGCCTCGAACCAGTCTTTCAGGCCGCCATGCAGCACGATATAGGGCTGGCCTGCTTTGGGGTGGTCTTGGGCTTGGTTGGCAATCTCGCACAGCCGCCACGTCATGGGCATGCGCATCCCGGTGCCAATGGCCTTGCTGAATGCTTCCTTGGCGCTGAACCGGGTGGCTAGGTAGCGCACGCCCCGGTCAGGCCAGCGCGCACTGCGCGCCTTCCAGGTGGCGAACTCGGCTTCACTCAGCACCTTGGCGGCAAAGCGGTCGCCGTGGCGCTCCAAGCTAGCCCGCATGCGGCGCACATCACAGATGTCGGTGCCGATGCCGTAAATCACGCCCGCGGCTCCAGGCAGCGCAGATAGGCCTGCACCGTGGCGGCGTAACCCAACTCCAGCGCATCAGAGATCAGCGCGTGGCCAATGGAAACCTCTTGCACGCCGGGGACCTGCTGCACAAAGACGGCCAGGTTATCGCGGTTCAAATCGTGACCGGCGTTGATGCCCAAACCGACCTTGAGTGCGGCACGGGCGGCCTGGGCAAAACGCTCCAGTTGCACGGCCTGCTGGGGCGTGCCCCAGGCGGCAGCGTAAGGTTCGGTGTACAGCTCCACACGGTCGGCACCCACGTCCTTGGCGGCCTGCATGGCAGTCGGGTCGGCGACCATGAACAGGCTGACACGCAGGCCCCAGGCCTTGGCGTGCGCGATGAGCGGGCGCAGGCGGTTGGCGTCGGCAGGAAAGTTCCAGCCATGGTCGCTGGTGAACTGGCCCTCGGAATCCGGCACAAAAGTCACCTGGTGCACCGGCAATTGGCGGTCCAGCAGGTCGCGCACGCTGTCCATCAGGTTGTGAAAGGGGTTGCCTTCGATGTTGTATTCGCGGTCGGGCCAGGCTTTGAGCAACTGGGCCAAGTCCACTACATCCTCAGGGCGAATGTGGCGCGCATCCGGGCGCGGGTGCACGGTGATGCCCGCGGCGCCGGCCTGCAGGCACAAGGTGGCTGCGCGGGTGACGCTGGGAATACCCAAGTGGCGGGTGTTGCGCACCAGGGCGACCTTGTTCAGGTTGACGGAGAGTGATGTTTTGGTCATGTTTTGCCGCCCGGCCGCCCGTAGGCAAAATGCGCCCCTTTGGGGGGCAGCGTATTACACAAAGTGAAGAGCGTGGGGGCCATATTACAGCGATTGGATGTCGATCATCATCTGGCGCGTACGCAGGGTTTTTACCCCGCAATGGTAGTGCAGCAGCGCCCGCAATTGCGGTTTGAGCTCGGACATGACCCCGGCGCAGGCGCGCAGCGTGGTGGTGAATGGTGCAGTTTCTGCCACCGCGTCTTGCAAAGCAAACCACTGCGCCCCGCTCAAGTGGGCACGGTCCTGCGCATGGGCCTGGCGCAAGCCGCCTTCCGCCACCAAGGTGTAGCGCGTCTCGGCTTGCAGCGGGTGCAGCGTCATGGTCTGCACATCAAGCTGCGGCAGCAGGCCAATTTCGCGCAGCAGCAGCAGCTCGAAGGTGCGCAACGCGGTCTGCAACACTTCGCCATGCTCGCTGGCAATGACCCGCACCACGTTGGCGTACACATCAAACAGGCCCGGATGCGGATCGTCCCGTGCCAACAGGGTCAGAATCAGTTCGTTCAGGTAATAGCCGGACAACAACGCGTCGCCGGAGGGCATGACGTGGCCACCCTGCCATTCGGCGCTTTTGAGGGTTTTGATTTCCGCATCCCCACCGAAGGCGACATGCAGCGG
>CAJASG010000099.1 GCA_903944555.1 uncultured beta proteobacterium | reverse complement strand
GCGCTTGCGCAGCGAATTCTGATCGATTGACTTTATTGATGCTTGTGCCGATTGGATGAGAAGAATGGCTCTCTCTGGATTCTCTGGCACTACGGCGCTACTGCCACAGCGACCGAGCCACCATTACGACAACACATCCCACCTTACCGCAGCTACAAGACCCCAATTCCCTTCCGAGTTTGGTCGCCGCCACATAGCTTTGGGCATGTCGTTCAGGAAATCAAGTGCCTCATCAAAGCTGGCAAACGTGACTTCTGCGCCCTTTTTGCCCACCATGAAGCTACCCGCCTTTGGTCTTCTCAGCGCAGGAGAAAAGCAGGTTCCGTCCTTGGCATAGGGCACAAGAATGTCTTGATTGTTGTCGTCAGTCTTGCTCATGCATGTCTCCGGATTCAGCTCGATCGACGCACGAAAAAGTCGTGTTCCTGCTGATCGCTTTTCACCAGAAGGCAGCCGAGCATACCTGCCGTCAAAACCCCAAATGCCGTTTTCAGCCCATGCCGATGTACTGAAGGCAACCAATTTCAGGCCCAAGTGCTGAAAAGTCGACTCCCGTCCATATCCGCTAAACAACACAATTCATAAGTGGCCTAGCATCCTGCCGTCATTTTGCGGGGCGATTACGTTCATTTTCAATAGGATTTCAGCCTATGTCGTCCACACATTTGCCGCGTCACATATCAATCTCCATTGGGCGGTTGCGTTCGTCATCGGGCACTTCTATAGAGGCTGATCGCAGGCCACGGGATGTTTTGAACTTTATTTTTCAAAAGTGAAGATTGCCAACGGAAAAGCCCCGCTGCCAACAGCTGGCGGTCATGCTGAGAGCTTCATTAACAAAAAGGGAGCTTTCCATGACTCAGATAATCGACAAGACATCATCCGCTGTAGCGCCAACCACGACCGCACCGAAGGTCGCAGATATAAAGCGGGATGCAACGATAAGCATCCTTGTTCAAAGGGCAGTCAAGGCAGGAAAAGACAATGCCTTCGCCATCAAACTTTGCCAGTTGTGCAGTGCCAACAACTTTGTCACACCATTGCCACCTGCCGATGTCGAACGCAAAGTCATCGCATACCTAGCCGCAGTAAATCGTATAGCCAAGAAGTCTGCCGAGCGTGCTGAAACTGCCGCGGACAAGGTAGTGGCCATCCTCAACAAGAAGTACGTCTGGTTGTCAGGGCCGAAGGCAATCTTTGACCTTGAGAACCGCTGCATTGTTAAGAAAGACGCACTGAAAACCCACTACGCCAACACCAGCGTCATGCTGATGAACGGCGACAAGCAAAAGCGATCCACCCACTTCGATGCATGGATGCATTCCGCAGACCGCCGCGAGCATGTTGATGTCACCTTTGCCCCTGGTGGCGCTCCGATCGTCAATGACCGCATCAATCTTTGGAAACGGTGGGCCATTGCGCCGGTCGCGGGTGATGTTTCCCCATGGAATGACCTTCTGAACCAGCTATTTGGCGCAGGTACACCGGAACGAACCTGGGCGCAACAGTGGTTTGCCTATCCGATACAGAACCCCGGCAAGAAGATGAACACGGCCATGGTGATTTGGGGTGCGCAGGGCATTGGCAAGACGATGGTGGCCGAATGCGTTGGCAAACTCTATGCTGGGCACTTCAAGACCATCACAGACACGCTGCTAAAAAGCAAGTACAACGGCTGGGCGCACGATGCCCTGCTGGTCTTTGGCGAGGAGAAGAACCACGACCAGCGAGCTGAAGCGAACAAGCTAAAGCAACTTGTTACTGGGCCTACCGTTTTCATTGAGGAAAAGTACCGCACCGCGTTTGAATGCCGCAACCAGATGAACTTCATCTTTACGTCTAATCACGCCGACGCACTCACACTCGACGATGATGACAGGCGCTACTTTGTTTGGAACGCGGTTACGCCAAAACGGGAAGCCGCCTTCTACGAGGCAATCGGCACCTGGGTTAAGTCTGCCAAGGGTCTGGCCGCTCTGATGGATCACATGCTTCACGTGGACATGACCGGATTCGACCCGCATGGCCACGCACCGATGACCAAAGCCAAGCTGGCGATGATCGAACTGAGCAAGTCAGATCTGGATCAGTGGATGTCCGACGCAATGACCGATGACTACATCGACAACCACATCCGCAGAGAAATCGTGACATTAGCGGAATTGGTGCGGGTGTACCAGCATGACACCGGCGCCGTGCGAACGACGCCCAAGGCCATGAGCATGGCACTGAGAAAGAAACACCTTGATTACGCGCAGGACCGGATTTCGGTGCGTGGTAAGCGCGTCCAAGTAGTGACGTTGCGCAATCATGCCAAGTGGGCAATCCAAGACCGTGCCGACTGGTCTTGCGAGTTCACAAAGGCATCGCCGGCACTTCTTTGATCTGTCAGCTTGACAGCGTGCCAGGGTTGTTTTTACTTATTTCTACGGTGGTGTCAGTGATCGGAAACCGACAGCACTGCACTTGGAATTTGTCAAAACCAATCCTGGCACCCCGCCACCGTGGCGGAAACACAGCCAACCAAATTATCCAAATGAAAGGGAACCCCATATGAACCATATTGCCAATCTGACCCAAGAAGCCGAAGGAACCACAACTTTTACGGCCATGCCACCGGAGCCGACAACCTTTCGATTGCTCACTAGCAGCAGCGTCAAGCCATACGCAAATTACCGCTTCCGAGCAGTGATTGACTGGATCGACCTCAGGATCGTCACAGCGCGCCCAACCAACTTTGACACCGTGCGAACCAGGATGGGCATTGCGTTCGCCAAACCGCTGGATAAGGGGCTTGGCGGGGCTGCTACGGAGTTCACTGTGAGAATCCAGGAGCCGACAAGCTGGACCAGTATTTATGAGAGGCTTGAGAAGTTGACCCATGATCATCCATTGGCAGTAGCGGTGCAGGTCACCGGCATTGAGATTGCGATGGATGCATATAGTCGCACTCAGAACCGGCAGGAGCTGGTGGACATGGTTGCACGCTTTTTCAAGTTCGCTACCGTGATGACCTCTGACAACCGCCGCACCTCTGGCGAGGGCAAAGGTAGCTCTCAAGGGATTGGATCATTCAAAGGCTTGAGAAGGCGTGTCAGCGAGGGATTCAATATCTATGTGGGAAACCAGTCTGATTCGACGTACCAGCACATGTATGTGAAGGAAACGACCAAGCGGGACAATGTTGTTCACGTCTTACCCGAAGCCGAACAGAGAGCCAGAACTGAATTCACGTTTTCAGGTCAGGACTTGAAGCACCATGACCTGCAAGGCTGGACTGAACATGACTTTACGTCAGATGCTGGGTACTTCAAGTACAGGAAGCTCAAGACACGACTGAATCCTTTTGCACGGTATGGACTTGAGCATATTGACCAAGTAGGGCAACGCCAGTTAAGAAAGCGTCTTCACGGTGGGACTCGACACTTCTCGTCCGGCACCGCGGCCGATTTTGATTTGAATGCGTTGACCTACTCTGCGTTAAGGGAACTGACTAGACGTATGAAGGCTTGAAGGGGGGTAGACTGAACTGAACTGAACTGAACTGAACTGAACTGAAGTGAAGTGAACTGAACTGAAGTGAAGTGATCTTCTCTTTGCTTTCTGTTGTCATTGGCATAGGTAAGCAAAGAAAGAACAATAACAGTAGTTCTTAGGGCGAATGGTCACTTTCCAGCGTTGACAACGGGTTCCAGAGTAATCAACTACGGAAAACCCGCCCGTGACCATTCTGACCCAACTGATATTTCCGTAATGCATTGGCGACCAGGGGTAAGGATTGGCCTTTTGGCGTCGGAACGAGGAAGGCACTACCTTCAGCACTCCATGCCACTCACCGGACTTCGATGATCCACGAAACCGCACTAAACACAGCATGGTTTGTTTAACACGCCCAGCCCCAATGTTTATCAGTTGTTCATGCGGAGATCAAGCAACAAGAGTGGAGGTCATGGCGGTTGTTTACAAAATGTCCGTTTAGAGCAGGTTACGTTTAGACCCATAGTTTCCATCCAGTTGCATCAGCTTTCGAAAGATCCTCGCCGATACAACACTGCGCCAGTTCCTCCTTGTAGGCCCGACATCGGCATCCTACAGTCTGTATACATGAAAGGACGCTCGTCCTGTATGTACACAAGCAAGGGATTCAACATGGCGACCACAGAAAATCAATTCGTAACCTACTTCCGAGTCAGCACCGCAAGACAGGGCATTTCCGGTTTGGGTCTTGATGCCCAACGTCAGACGGTTTCGCAATACCTTGCGGGAAGCACTAAAACCGTTTTTGCTGAGTTTGTTGAGATCGAGACGGGCAAAGGTGCCAATGCTTTGGATCGTCGTCCTGAGCTTCGTGCTGCTCTTGAGCTTTGCAAGAAGTCTGGAGCGACGCTATTGATCGCGAAGCTGGACCGGCTTGCCCGCAATGTTCACTTCGTCAGCGGCTTGATGGAGAGCAAGGTCAAGTTCGTTGCTTGCGACCTACCCGAAGCGAACCAGTTGACCATTCACATCATGGCAGCGTTTGCAGAACATGAGGCCCGACGCATCAGTGAGCGCACCCGTGATGCGTTGGCTGCTGCGAAAGCGCGTGGCGTGGTGTTGGGTGCTACGGGGCCAGCCAATCTGAAGCGACATACCCAAGAGCGTCAGGCGGTGTCCAGTGCGTTTAGCGCCCGTTTGATGCCCTTGCTGAATGGTTTCGCTTCACAGGGTTTGACGCGGCGCGCGATGGTCGTGCAACTGAACGACTTGGGGATCAGAGCGCCCCGTGGGGGAGCGTGGTCACTGGGACAGGTACAGCGACTATTTACAACACTCACCGCGGCCTTTCAGCCCGACGAGCAGCAGCGCCTGCAATGCGCTTGGGTAGCGTATAGCGGCGCCCAAGTTGATGTGCAGTGAAGTCCGATAAGTCATCCACATCAGCTTGGGAAAGCGTTCCCCGGTGGGCATCCTAAGATAGCCAAACCTGTTGCCCCCTTACCGCACCTCACGAAGTGCGAAAACGGGCAATTTCCTGAGTCAACTTGGTGGCCTGGTCGCTGAGTGACTCTGCCGATGCACTGGTCTCTTCCACCAATGCAGCATTTTGCTGCGTGTTGGCGTCCAACTGACCGATGGCGTTAACAACTTGCTCCACTTCCGATGCTTGTTCCCGAGTCGCTTGCGAGATCTCATCCAAAAACAGGTTGATCTGCTTGGCGTTCGCCACGATTTCCGAGATATTCCGTCCAGCGTCTTCCACGACACGGGTTCCGGTGATGACCTTTTCTTCACTGTCGGAGATCAGGTCCTTGATTTCGCGAGCCGCCGATGCGCTGCGACCCGCTAGGCTACGCACCTCCGAGGCAACTACTGCAAAACCACGGCCACTCTCCCCAGCACGCGCAGCCTCCACCGCTGCATTCAGGGCCAGAATATTGGTCTGAAAAGCGATGCCGTCAATGGTGCCGATAATTTCACTGATCTTGGATGATGAAGTCCGAATGGCACGCATGGTATCCACAACATTGCCGATAATCTGTCCGCCCTCCTCGGCAACCTCGGCGTTGCCACCCGCCATAACTGCTGCTTCCTGCGTGCGATTGGCCGACTGGTTAATCTGATCGTTGATGTGCTGCATTGCGCCTGCCTGCACACCCAGGTTAGACGCAGCATCCTCGGTGCGGTGCGACAAATCCAAGCTGGCACGAGACACTTCCGCGCTAGTATTGGCCAGTTCATTGGCCGAATGACGCACCCGACGAATTAGGTCCTGCATCGAGTCGTAGACTTTGTGCATATCCACAATGAGCAATGCTGCTTCGTCCTTCCCCAGTGGCTCCACCGGACGGTGTCGCAAATCGCCCTCGGCCAGCTCCTGCAAATGCACACTAATGAGCGACAGCCCCCCCTTGGTCACTCGATAGAAACACAGCAAAAGATACAACGCGACAAACAAAAATGCACCGGCAATCGCAAAGCCTGTCTGCATCTCACCTGTTATCCGTAAGTTGCGCGCTACGAGCTGATCGTCAAGCCGATGCGCGACTTGCTGACTAAGCGTCAGCTGCTTTTCAATGGCAGCATCGGCTACGCCCAGAAACTGCCCGACTTCGCCAGAAGGCACATCTATTAGGACCTGCTTTGCCAGCATTGCCATGAAAATTTCGCGGGTGCTGTCCACTCCTTTCATGTCCATGGCGGACGCAACCGTGGGAAACGCCTCTATACCCTTGCCGTATGAGTTTTCATAAATCGGGTCTATGTAGCCGATGAGAGTGAAATTCCGCTCCATAGCACGTAGGCGCTGTGGTGGTACGGCTTTGCCATCGTGGTCCTTCAGGGTCAAGGCAGCGAGGTCGCGCAGGCGTGACAGGTACTCCGCATATTGAGGTCCTACAGTGACGGCCATCGTCATTAGGTGATAGGTGTCCAGTTCCGGGTCCAGCGCGAGCTGGGAGCCATCTCCAATATCTCCGAGCAATTTCAAAGCAGCATCTGATGCGGAGACATGTGCAGCGTAAGTCTCATCACCACTTGGACGTACCGGATTTTGAACTGCATCGTGGACGCTTTTGTTTAGCGCCTCGAAGCCCGCTTTGGTCTGGCTTCCAAAAAAAGGGCCGAGTTCGTTTTCCAGTTGCTGTATCTTGGCGAAAGCCGTATCAACATTGGACTGCTTTTGTTGCAGATCGGTTGCCTTGGTCATCGCGGCAGCACGCAAGGCGATGAGTTCATGCATCAAGTCCGTTACGCCATTGACATAGCGCAGACCTTGACGCTCCATATTGGTCGTGGTGATGTTTGCAGTATCCGCACGGTATAGCTGGGCAAGCAGGATTACCACCGGAGTCAACATGGCACCTACGACCCACGCAGACTTAGCAGGAAACCTGAGATTGCGAAACAGCCTAATGCCGGGAGCCAACCAGCCATGGTGTTCAAAAAATCCTGCTTCTGACCTCGGGAGGCGATTGTCTTGAAAATGCATTCAGGTACTCAATGTGGTTTTTCCAATTGAAGGATAACCCACAGACGCGCAGTGCATATGCTTTACCACTTAAGCATACGATGGCAGGAAGCAAGTGCCAGTGAGTGGCAAGTAAGGCGGCTATGAAGTCGAACACAGCTACCAGCCATCTACACGACACCCGTGCCACGCCCGTCTTTACGGAATAGCGCCACAAAAAACAAAGGCCATCCTAAGATGGCCCATACCTGTTGATGCTTCTGTCAGCGGGATTCTTTGTCCTGGCTTTGCCGATCGGCGCCCTCGAATCCACGGAAGTCCTTGAGGCCATTGGCCTTTTTATTTCGTCCAGCCTAAGGGGTAGTTCTCCGCCGCAATGCCCGCCTTGGTCAGGGCGTTAAACAGGGTCGATTTACCGACGTTTGGAAGACCAACGATGCCACATTTCATAAAAACCCTTAAGTATCAAAGCACGATAGAGCCCAAGGTGGGCATCGTGAGAGTGCCGGACCCGCGTCACATGACGAGGGCCAAATAGATCAAAACCCCACTGACAAAACACCGCATTCCTGCAAAGTTTTGTCCTCGTTTAGCCCTGGAAGATGGATGCCAATTGTAATGAGCAGCGAATCCTTGCTGCGGTGAAGCACCGCAACCGATGGACGCTTGCTGCGTGGCAGCGGAATATTGCCTTGGTCCGTGCGTCGAACGGGGGGGATTTCCCTACCTGGTGCAGGCCTACAATGCCACACTCCAAGTCCATAAAAAAACCTCTAAAAACGAGGAGACAAGTGTATGCCTTCCCTGCTTGCGCGGCTGCTGCTCGCACTAACGTGCCTTTGCGCGTACCCCACATGGGCCACAAACTCCGCCCCGTTTGAACCCGTGGTGCTTGGCGATGGCACCCCGTCTTTTGAAATTGCTTCTGACATTCAGACCTGGATTGACACCAGCTCAAAAGCGACCATCGAAGCGGTAGCGCTTTCACCGAAGAACTTCACCTCCGGATTGGCGCTGACTCGCCACCCCTTGTTGGACAAGGACACGCTTTGGATCAAACTGTATTTGCTCCGTCCTGCCGGCAACAACGCCGACTGGCACCTCACCATACCGCTGCCTTTTTTGGACTCCGCCACCTTGTACCAACCCAATGCCACTGGCGGCTGGAACGTGCAAACGGCGGGGGACACCATCGCCCAAGCCAACTGGAACAAGAGATGGCTGTACCCTGAGTTTGACCTGAGCCTGACCACCGGCGCAACCCAGGTAGCGTACCTGCGGGTGCGCAATTTCAAACACGTCAGCATTCCTTTGCGGCTCGCAACCAAGCCAGAGCGGGAATACCAACGCATTCTGGAAGCCATTTTGCTGGGCTTGCTGCTGGGTGCCCTGGTCTGCCTGTCCCTGCTATCGGTCGTTCGCTACCTGGAACACGGTGAGTTCTCGGACATCTGGGCCTCCTTGTATGCCCTGCTGATCACACTGACGGTGGCACAGATCAACGGCGTGCTCAACGTCTTCCTATGGGCCAGCGTACCGGATTGGGGGAACTACGCCTACGCCACCATGCCCCTGATTGCGATGGGCGCCGCTTTGCTTTTTGTGCGCGACCTGTACGCGCTGTCAACCCATTTCCACCGCTACGAGGCGTTCCTGAGCTCCGTAGGGTGGGGCACCATTGCTTCGGTGCTGCTGTACGCGGTCATGCCCCGGTCCGCCGCGGACAAGATCAGCTACATCATTTTGCTGACGGCCACCGTCATTGGACTGGGTGCGACGGGCGTGAGTTGGCTCGGTGGATCGTCGATTTGGCGCTGGCTGATGCTGGCCTATATGCCGCAGTTCCTGGGGCTTTCGGCGTTGATGGCGGAGGCGCTTGGCTGGGTGCCCACGATGTGGGAGATGCGCTACATCACCTCGGCCTGTGTCGCATTGTCTGTGCCCGTGCTGGTGTACGCGCTGAGTCGCGCCACCCACGACCGCAAGGAACTTGAGGTCCGGGCCAACCACCTTCCGACACAGGACGCACTGACCGGATTACTCACCCGAGAGGTCTTCCAAAGCCACTTAGACGATGCCGTTCAACGGTCCATAGAACACCGCGAACCCATTTCTCTGGTTTTGGTGCACATCATTAACCACGCGCACATCCGGCAGTCTCTGGGCGATCCGGTGGCGGAACAAAGCCTTTTGCGGGCGGTCGTCAAGCTCCACCGGATATTGCGGGATGTAGACCCGGCCGGTCGGGTGGGGACCGCCCACTTCGCGCTGCTGCTCGATGGGGTTGCAACCCGACAGACGGTGACCGAGCGCATGGTCCAGCTGATTGCATCCGGGCTGATTCCCCTGCCGGGCTTGTACCCTCCCGTCACACTGCAGTTCCACGCAGCTTGCGTCTTGCTGCATGAAAACCCCGTTGCGCCGGACACAGCCCTGCCCGCGCTGGAGGCACTCTTAGTCAGCATGTCACCGCACACACGCAGGCCGATCCGCTTTTTAGAACCCGCGCCGACCCAAGCAGCGGCCTTGCAAAGTGAGCTCAGCCCCACATGAATAGCGCTGCAGGTGTGGTTCGTGCACTTTGGCACCTACTGCTGTTGGCTGGAATGCTTTGCACGGCAGGAACCGCCTCCACCGCGCTCGCGGGCGCCCTCCCTGTAGGGCCCATCAAGACGCACCTGCTCAGCGCGGCACAGCCGGCCTTCGATATCCAGGATGGAGTCCACGCGCTGATGGAAACAGGGCCCAGCGCAGGCATTGCGGCCATCGCCGATGGCGCGCGAGGTGCGTTCTTACCCCACCCCGCGGGCACAATTTATGCGCTGTCCGAGCGCAATACGCTTTGGATTCACCTGCGACTGGAGCGCGCACCGAATGCCCCCGCCGATTGGACGCTTCACATCCCTTTGCCCTACCTTGATCATGCGGTGCTCTACCAAGTCAACCCCAAAGGCCAATGGGAATCTCAAGTTTCCGGAGACATGACACCCGTCAGCCAATGGACACGTCCCGGGCTCTACCCGGAGTTTCAACTGAACAATTTTTCCGGGGGGCCGCAAGACGTGTACCTGCAGATACGCAATTACAAATCGCTGGGGATCCCCTTGCGTTTGGCATCTGCGGCGGCGCGCGATTCGCAACGCGAAGTCGAATATGTCGCGATTGGCCTGCTACTGGGCAGCCTGGCCATGTTGCTGGCTTTTTTGCACTCGCATGACCGGCACCACCTCGCCCTTCTGGAAGAACGCCGCGCCATCGAACATCTGGCGCTACATGATGCGCTGACCGGCCTGCCCAACCGCTTTCTCATGCTCGGTCATCTTGAACAGGCCATCCGCCTGGCGTCACGACACGACATGAAGGTGGCGGTTCTCTTTCTCGACCTTGATGGATTCAAACCGATCAACGACCGCTACGGCCATCCGGTCGGCGACATTGTGCTGAAAGAAATTGCCCGCCGTTTGCAGGCCTGCGTGCGTGACTGCGATACAGCAGCACGTTATGGCGGTGACGAATTTGTCGTGCTGCTCACAGAAATATACGGCGAGGAAAATGCAGCGCTGGTGGCCGAAAAATTACTCGACAGCATTTCACAACCCATACAGACCGGCAGCGAAACGGTAAAGGTCAGCGCAAGCATCGGCATCGCCATTTTCCCGAACGATGGCGACACAATCGAGGTGTTGATCAATCTGGCCGATAAAGCCATGTATGTTGCCAAGCAGAACAGCCCGGGGCTGTTTGCGTTTTCAGATCCTCAAACTGCATCCTGATAACAACAACGCCGCCACCCTTGGGTGGCGGCGTTATGAACGCAGCGGAACTTCTAAAACTTAGCCCGGACGTTTGTTGCCCGTCAGCTTCTC
>CAJASG010000098.1 GCA_903944555.1 uncultured beta proteobacterium | reverse complement strand
GCATTGGCCTTGTCCGGGGGGGGGCCACTGGGGGCGATTTACGAAATTGGCGCCATGTGTGCGCTGGAAGAATCCTTGGACGGGCTGGACTTTACCAAGCTGGACCATTACGTAGGAGTGTCCGCGGGCGGCTTCATCGTGGCGGCCTTGGCCAATGGCATGACGCCACGCGAGTTGTGCGCCTCCTTCATTGAAAATGACAGTGCGCCGTCGGAGACGTTCGATCCCTCGTGGTTGATGGAGCCAGCCTACGGCGAGTTTGCCCGGCGCGCCATCATGTTGCCAGGCTTGGTCATGTCCGCCTTGTGGGATATGACCGTTGGTCGCAAACCACTGCTCGCCGCGCTGGAGCGCTTGAGTCCAGGGCTGCCCACTGGCGTTTTTTCCAACCGGAAAATTGACACGCAGCTGGCCAAGCTGTTCAGCCGCGATGGCCGCACCAATGACTTTCGCAAGCTCAAGACCAAACTCACCTTGGTCGCTACCAATCTTGACAGTGCGGAGCCCGCGCCATTCGGCCGCCCGGGCTGGGACCATGTGCCCATTTCGCAAGCGGTGCAGGCCAGCTCCGCACTGCCGGGATTGTTCCCGCCAGTGGAGATTGATGACCAATACTATGTAGATGGTGCGCTGAAGAAGACCATGCATGCGTCCGTGGCGCTGGAAGACGGCGTGGATTTGATGATTTGCCTGAATCCCCTAGTGCCGTTTGACGCCACGTCCCCGCGCGTCGCCAAAGTAATGCAGAAAGGTCTTTCCCCTGAGAAAAGAAAGATCCCCCGGATCGTAGATGGTGGCCTGCCCGCCGTCTTGAGCCAAACCTTTCGCTCAATGATCCATTCCCGCATGGAGTTGGGCATGGAAGGGTACGAGCAGGCTTACCCCAACACCGACATCATTTTGATTGAGCCCGACCACCGCGACCCGGAGTTGTACCTGGCCAATATCTTCAGCTACGCGCAACGCCGCCACTTGGCCGAGCATGCTTACCAGCAAACGCGCCAGATGCTGCGCTCACGCAAAACGGGCTTGTCAGCCAAACTGACTAGACATGGGATAAGCTTGAACCACGCGGTGCTGGACGACCACAAACGCCATTTGTCGGCACCCGCCAAGGCCCCTACCCGAATTGGCCGAGCAATCGCAACACTTCAAGAAGTGATGGATGACCTCGGCGAAGCAGTTGTCGCCGCGTCACGCAAAACGGCCCATTAAGAGGACCCCATGGTAAAAAAAGCCCCCCGCCGCACCGCTGAACGTATTCTTGAGGTCACGCTGGAGCTGTTCAACCGCTTTGGCGAGCCCAACGTCTCCACCACGTTGATTTCGGCTGAACTGGGCATCAGCCCTGGGAATCTTTATTACCATTACCCCGCCAAGGACGAGCTGATCAACTGCCTGTTTGATCGCTACGAAAAGTCGCTCAACGAGTTGCTCAACGCCAGCGACGATGTGCGTGACGTGGAAGATGCCTGGTTTTTCATGCACACCCTGTTCGAGTTGATCTGGCAGTACCGGTTTTTGTACCGTGACCTGAACGACTTGCTGAGCAAAAACCGCCGCCTGGAAACACATTTTCAGTCGGTGCTGAAAAACAAGACCCGCTCCGTGAAAGCACTGCTCGACAGCATGAGCCGATCGAGCGCGGTTAGCATTGATTCACGCGAGGTGGAGGCCACCGCCACCAGCATGGTCGTGGTGCTGACCTACTGGCTGAGTTTTGAATATGTGCGGGACCCACGCAACGCATTGGAGCCGGCCAATGCACAGGCCGCACTGCTGCGCGGTGCGCACCATGTATTAAACTTGCTGGTGCCTTATCTGGAAGCCAGTCAGCGCACGCACTTGCAGAGCTTGGCGGGCGCTTACAGCGCATCCTAGGCGCCTTTGGGAGAAGGAACAAGAATGATGAACTTATGGACGGCCTTTGCGCACACGGAAGACTATCCGTTTGACGTTGCCAGCGTAAAGAAGTACTGGGATCGCCTGCATGCGGGCGACAAGGAGCCCCTGCCCAAGAGCGCCAAGGTGCTGGCAGCCTGGGCGCTGTTCCACAGTGGCGAATTCCAAAAAGCGGTCGAAGCCGGACTCAAGGCAGGCCCTGCAGGTATCACCGTCGCCAACAAGGCCGCCTGCGTCTACGCCAATTACCTGGAACCCAAAGAAAAAGTCAAACAAAGCCTGTTCATGGAGGTGGCCACGCGAGCCGCTGCGCAAGCAGCCGCAGAGCCAACCAACGCCAACGCGTTTTACTGGCAAGGCTATGCCTTGGGGCGCTATAGCCAGGGTATCAGCGTGGCCAAGGCCTTGGCGCAAGGCATTGGCGGCAAGGTCAAGACCGCGTTTGAAACCGCGATCCAGTTGCAACCCGACCACGCCGATGCCTATATTGGCTTGGCGGCCTTCCACGCAGAAGTAATCGACAAG
>CAJASG010000097.1 GCA_903944555.1 uncultured beta proteobacterium | reverse complement strand
TTGCGCCACCACACACCCAAGCCGTTGACCACACCCGGGCGCGCGCGCCTGGAGACCACTGCTTTACAAAAATACTCGCCCCGCGCGTTAAACACGCGCACCACGTCGCCTGACTGAATGGCACGGGCCTGCGCGTCTTCGGCGTGCATTTCCACAATGGGTTCGCCCTCCATATCGCGCAGGCTCTTCACGTTGACAAAGCTCGAATTCAAAAAGTTGCGCGCCGGGGGTGAAATCATGGCCAGCGGAAATTCGGCCGAGCTACCGGCAACTTCATGGTTGGGAACATGGTTGGGCAGGCCATCTTGCCCCTGAGCGTGCAGGCGCTCACTGAAGAATTCGCAGCGGCCAGACGGCGAGGGGAAGCCACCGTGGGCAAATGGGGCATCCGGCATGGCCAGCTTGGCAAAACCCTGGCTGAGCAGCAGATCAAAGTCAACCGCCGGGCCATAGGCCGTGCGGCAAAGGCTTTCATCAGTCTCGGCGAAGCAGGGGTCGAGAAAACCAGCGTCAGTCTGACCCATGCGCGCGGCCAGTTCCCGGAAGATCTGGGTGTTGGGCTTGGCCTCGCCCACAGGCGCAATGGCCGGGCGGTTGAGCAGCACGTCGGTGTGGCCGTAGCTCAGGTGCACGTCCCAATGCTCGAGCTGGGTGGTGGCGGGCAGGATGTAGTCGGCATAGTCGGCGGTGTCGGTCTGGAAATGCTCCAGCACGACGGTGAACAGGTCTTCGCGGGCAAAGCCTTGCACCACCTTGCTGGAATCGGGCGCCACCGCCACCGGATTGCTGTTGTAAACAATCAGCGCTTCAATGGCTGGGCCGAACTCTGGCGACGCTGCGCGCAGCAAATCGTCGCCAATCGTTACCATGTTGATGGCCCGCGGTGTGCGCCCGGCCAGCAGGTCAGGGCGTTGCAGCGCCTGCTTGTCAACCGGAAACTCGCCGGAACTGGACAGCAACGCGCCTCCAGCGCGGTGCCGCCAGGCGCCAATCAGCGCGGGCAGGCAGGCAATGGCGCGCACCGCGTTGCCGCCGCCTTTAACCCGTTGCAAGCCATAGTTCATGCGGATGGCAGCGGGCTCGCCGCGCTGCAGGCAGCCACCATAGTCCCGCGCCAGTGCGGTGATTTGCTCCACCGGGATGCCACACACGGCTGCTGCGCGCTCGGGCGGCCATTGCAGCGCTCGTTCGCGCAGCGCCTCCCAGCCCAGGGTGTGCTGGGCAATGTAGTCGTGGTCCAGCCAGTCGTTGGCATTCAGCTCGTGCATTAGCGCCAGCGCCAGCGCGGCGTCGGTACCGGGTAGCAGGGCAATGTGTTCGTGACACTTCTCGGCGGTCTCGCTCCTGCGCGGGTCAATGCAAATCATCTTGGCGCCGTTGCGCTTGGCAAACTGGGCGTAGCGCCAGAAGTGCAGGTTGCTGGCAATGGAGTTGCTGCCCCAGATGATGATCAGCTTGGACTCGGCAAAAAACTCCACCCGCATACCCACCTTGCCGCCCAGCGTCTGGACCAGGCCCTCGCCACCCGCTGCGGCGCAG
>CAJASG010000096.1 GCA_903944555.1 uncultured beta proteobacterium | reverse complement strand
TTGACCAGCGCGATGCCAAGCGCCGGGTGCAAGTCAGCACCGGCAAGAGCAAGTTAAAAATTGGCAGGGACGCACTTGACCTGACGGTGCAATCCGACCGTGCGGGCTATGTCTACGTTGCACAGGCGGGGTCGGACAACAAGGCGCTGTACCTGCTGTTCCCCAATGATCTGGACCAGAACAACCGAATTGAAGCCGGGCAACAAATGCTGTTGCCGCGTCCGGCATGGAGCGTCACGGCCGGTGGGCCACCAGGCACCGACCATTTGCTGGTCATGGTGGCCGATGGTCCGCGCGATCTCGGCGCCTTGGCCACACAGAAAGAGGGGCCGTTCGTCACTTCACTGAACGACGCACAAGGCCGCGCCAAGCTGGGGGCGTTGATGAGCATGTCCCAGTCAGGCAGCGGTCCATCCTGCCAAAACGCCGGTGCGCGTCAAAAAAATCCGGCCTGTTCCGACGCGTACGGTGCCGCCATGCTTGCTATTGAGGAAATTAAATGATGCGACAACTATTCGCTATTGCTATTATTTTTATAGCTGCTTACGCAGTACCTGCGGGGGCGCAAGGCCTAAATGATGCAAAATCATGGCTAATCAGTCCCGCCGAGGCGCTGCAGTACCAGGGCGAAGCCGGTTTCAATGAACCCCCCGCCTTGCGACCCCGTGCGCTGGTGCCTTTGATTGATATATTGAAACCCGAGCCCGTGGCCGATCTCAAAGTCAAAGCCCCCTTTGCCATCTCCGTGCGCTTTCAGGGCCAGCCAGACTCGCCCATCGACCCCAGCACGTTCAAAGTGCTGTACGGCGCGTTCAAACTGGACATTACCGGGCGCATCACCAAGTTCGTTCAAGTGACCAAAGAAGGTTTTACGCTGGAAAAAGCACAAATTCCGCCGGGCAAGCACCGCATGATTCTGCAGGTGCAGGACGAAAAGCAACGCGTTGCGGAGCGGGAGTTGCGGGTCGAGGTGGAGTAGGGCGCGTGTGATCGGCGCAAAATAGGGGCATGAATTTCCTCTTTGATTTTGTTGCCGGTGCCCTGCGTGGATTGGTCAGGTTGACCATGATCGCGCTAGGTGCGGTATTTTTATTGGGCCTGCTGTTGACGGCATTGCTGGCGGTGGTGGCGACCATTGTCTGGTCGTTGTTAACCGGACGCAAACCGGCTATTTTTACCGTGGTGTCGCGCTTTCGGCAGGCGTCCCAGCAATTTCGCAACGGGGGCTGGCCTGGTCACGCCACTTCCAACCCGCGCGCCCCACCGGGTGGTGCCGACGTGGTGGATGTGCAAGCGCATGAAGTGCGCGACGCGATAGGCCATGATGGCCCTGGCAAAGATTCCGTTTGACGCTGGCTGCTAGACCGCTTTCTTGCGCGGCACCCGCACCTTTGTGGGCGGTGTCTTAGGCTTCACAGCACTTTCGGCTTTTTTTGCAGGAGCCTTTTTACGCGCTGGAGCCTGCGGCATGAGCGCAGCTTCAAGTTCAGCCAGCGCCTCCGCGGTGTACACCGCCAGGCGTTGCATGCTGGGCATGGAGGAGTGGCAGCCGGTGAAGCCAAAGTTCATAAAGCCTGCGTAGCTCTGGCAGGTAATGTTCAGGGCCTGACCGTGGGTCACGATGGACGCCGGATAGGTCGCCACCATTTCAGCACCCCGGAAATACAGCGGTGTGTCCGGCCCGGGCACATTGGAGATGGTGATGTTGAACATCGGGCGCGTGCGCCCGCCTATGCCTGTGAGCAGCGTCAAAATGGTGGGCGCCATCAGCAGCACGGTGTACTGCATCATGGCTTGGCGCGGCAGACTCTGCACATGCTCTTTGGCGCGCTTGACCGACTGGTGGATGGCGGCCAGGCGCTCGCGGGCGTCGGCAATATTGGTGCCCAGTGTCGAGACGATAAAAGTGATGGCGTTGCCATTGCCGGTGTCGTCCTTCGGACGCACTGACACCGGAATGCCAGCAGTTAGGGGCTGGTCCGGCAAGCTGTCACGTTCGTCCAGAAATTTTCGCAAGGCGCCGCCACACATGGCGAGCACCACGTCATTGAGGGTGCAGTCCCCAGCAGCCGCCACCGCCTTCATGCGCGCCAGCGAAAACTGCTGGGTGGCAAAGCGCCGCTTTTCGCGCACCCGACCATTAAGAATGGAGCGTGGCGCTTCAAACGGAATGGCCATGTCGTGCACCGGAGCCACTGCGCCCTTGATTATCTTTGCGAAGGCCGTGACCAGTTGCGGCACCGTGGTGGCCTGCATGCGAAGTTCTTGCACCGCACCCGCAATTGCGTGGGTCACGGTGGGCAGCAATGCCTCGTGGGGCTTTTCAGCCGCGACGCGTGGCGCCTTGCCAGAGGCCCAAAACGGGGGCAAATGCAAGCTCTTGGCCCGGTCGAACGACATCCCCTGCTGCAGCAGCTTGACGCCACTGATGCCGTCAATCAAAGAGTGGTGCATCTTGATGAACAGCGCGAACCGGTGCCCTTCCAACCCCTCAATGATGGTGCACTCCCATGGTGGGCGGGACAGGTCCAACGGCGTGCTTTGCAGGCGCCCCACCAGCTCGCCCAGCTCCCGCTCGCCACCGGGCCAGGGCAGTGCCGCGTGGCGAATGTGGTATTCCAGATCAATATTGTCATCCTCCACCCACGCCCGCATCGGGTTCAGGCTGAAGGACTGCTTCAAGCGCTGGTTCCATGGGGGCGCAAACTGCCGATGGCCCCGAAACTCGGCCATCATTTTGCGCATAAAGTCCTTGGGCGCGTCCTCCGGCAGCTTGAATTGCAGCAAGCCCCCCACATGGTTGGGGGTGGCACGGGTCTCGGTAACGATCCAGGCTGCGTCCAGGGGATTAAGGCGAAGAAGATTCATGGTGTGTGTGGGCGGTGGGTTCTTTGACAAAAGCTTACACCGAGTGTCGGGGGTTTTCCATTGCCGATAACCCGTGTTGTGATCGCTACACCCGGCGTTATTCCCCCTACTGCATGCGCTGCAGCAGGTCGAGGGTCGGATAACCGTCTGCTGGCAAACCCAGGCTGCGCTGGTACTGGCGAACACCGCGCTGCGTGGCTGGGCCCACCATGCCGTCGGGCGTGCCGCTGTCGAAGCCCCGCGCGTTCAGCGCCGTCTGCAAGGCCAGCACATGGTTGCGTGACAGTGGCTGCACCTCGCGCGGCCACGCGGCCTGCACCCCGGCGCCACCGCCCAGCCGCTGCGCCAGCAGGTGGATGGCCAGCGCATAACTGGTCGCGTTGTTGTAGCGCAGGATGGTGCGGAAGTTAGGCCCCACCAAAAAGGCCGGCCCACGTGCGCCCGCCGGGAGCAGGATAGAACTCTCCAGCAAGGCCGGCAGTGGCGCACCACTCAGGGTTTGCACACCCTCAACCGCCCACTGGGTGCTGGGCTGGCGCACATCGGCGCTGGCCGTGGAATAGTCAAAGCTGCTTGGCAAGCGCACTTCCAGCCCCCAGGGCTGACCCGTCTGCCAACCGGATCGGGCCAGGTAGTTGGCAGTGGACGCCATGACGTCGGGCACGCTGCCCCAAATATCGCGGCGGCCATCCCCATCGGCATCCACCGCAAAAGCCAAAAAGGCCGAGGGCAGAAACTGCGTCTGGCCCATGGCACCGGCCCACGAGCCAATCATCTGTGCACGGTCGATATCGCCGCTTTGCAAAATTTTCAAAGCGGCGAGCAACTGGCCCCGTGCCCATTCTTCGCGCCGCCCCTCAAATCCCAGCGTCGCCAAGGCGTCGATGGTCGGGATGTCGCCCACAAAACTGCCGAAACTGCTTTCCAACCCCCAGATCGCAACCAGCACCTCGGCCGGCACACCGTAGCGCGCTGCAATCGCATCGATATTCACATTCCCGTCGGAGCGCAGTTGCTGCAGCTTGGCCTCCCCCCGACTGATGCGCTGCGGCGACACCGCGCTGTCCAGGTAATCCCACACCGCGCGAGTGAACTCGGGCTGCGCCCGGTCCGACACGATGGCACTGGGGACCAGGCGGACGGTATCAAACGCGCTGTGCAGCGTAGCCTCATCAATGCCGGCGGCGCGTGCGCGGGTGCTGAACTCGGCCACCCAGCGGGCAAACTTTTGGTTGTGTTTGACCTCTGTTGAGTCGCTCGGGGTTGGCACGGTGCCCACTGCCGATGGGGCTGATGCTGTGGTTTCAACTGAGGGTGCGGACGCGCATCCGGCCAGCACGAGGACGGCCAGCAGTGCGGGGAAAAGGGTTCGTTTTTGCATGCGTCCCATTTTCGTCGTTCTATGTAAACAAGGGGGTGAGGTCCGCGAAGTTGAGGGCGGCGGGCTGAACGTGATTCATGGCGATGCAACGACGGTCTGGCATGTGACGCACGGGAGCTTTCTCCGTAGAGCAGGAGTCGGCTTCAGGCCCACAGCGGGCATACACGACAGTCTGCTTTCTGGTGGACCAGCTCAACGCCCGTCAGTTGCAGTTCGTGGCATTCAGCAACGTGCCCATAGCTGGTGCTCCCGCTTGGGTCAAGCTGACGTTCAATTTTTGACTGAATTCAGTAAGCTGACATTGGAAAACCTTGTTCGCAATTTCCAATCGTAAGACTTTCGTGGAATGGAAGGCGGCACAGCCGTTTTGGCTGCGGACGACTCTCTTGGCCGGAATGCCGCCAATCAAGTAGGCACAAGTGCACCCTCTGAAGCTGTTTCAGGCTGCCCCGCATAAAACAGGACCCGATTGCGCCCCTGCAACTTGGCTTGGTACATGGCGGCGTCGGCACGCACCAGAATGTCATGCTGGCTCGTTTCACCGTGCAAAAACAGAGTGACGCCAACGCTTGCGGTGCAGCGATGCTCTAGTGTGGCTGCGTCTTCGCCATTGCACTCCTTGCAAAGAACGTAGGGCACAGCCAAAGCCACCCGAATTTTCTCGGCAATCACGCCGGCCTGCGCCATCGAATCCTCTTCTCGGATTGCCAGCTCGTCCAGCAGCACCACGAACTCATCTCCACCAAAGCGCGCTACCGTGTCGATCTCGCGCACGCAGCCCTTTATTCGCGTTGCCACCTCGGTCAGCAACTGATCACCGACCGAATGCCCTTGGCTGTCGTTGAGCGGTTTGAAATTATCCAGGTCCAGAAATATCAGTGCACCATAAAACGCACTGCGTTTGCTAGCCAGCAAGGTCTGGCCCAGGCGATCGTTGAGCAGCCGGCGATTAGCTAAATGGGTGAGCGGGTCGTAAAACGCCAGTTGGCGCACTTGTTCCTCCATGTGTTTGCGATCGGTGTTATCACGGTTGCTGGCACGCACACCGTTGAGTTTGCCATCGAGGTCAAAAACCGGCTGACACACATGAGCGATCCAGCGGACATCTCCGCACTTGGTCATGATTCGAAAATCCAGCACTTCGCGTCCGCCAGGCAGCGACAACTCGTGCCGGTGTTGCGCATACAGGCCCTGATCATCAGCATGAACAATCCGGCTCAGCAAGGCGGGGTCGGCATAGAACTCTGCCGGGGAGTAGCCACTAAGTTGTTCACACGAAGGTGACACATAGCGCAGGGAGCCATCGGTCAGTATCCAGTACTCCCAGTCTGATGTGAAATCGGCCACCGTGCGGTAACGCAGTTCACTCTCGCGCAGCACTTCTTCCAGTTTCTTGCGCTCCACCATATCGACTTCAAGTTCAATCCGCGTGCGGTCCAGTTCCTCGGCCTGCAACTCCAGTTCAACCTGGTGCACCCGCAAGTCATACATGACCTGCCGCGCCTGTGCGGTTGACAGGTGGGTATCGCCGCGCGAGGCCTCTGTCAAAAAATTACGCGCAATTGCCTCCGCGCGTCGGTGCATCGCCTTGGACCGGTGTTCCGTAAGGCTATCTGCGCGCGTCAAGGGAACGACATTGCTGGGCCACTCGACAACGATAGCAGTTTGGTCGTCCAGTGCTGGCGCGCCACCGGTAAAACTCTTTAGTGTCTGCTGCAGGGAGTCGAGCAGCGCATAAGGCACCAGCGCCGCCGCGCTGCAATTCTCGAAGGCATCGATCAATCGCTTCTGTCCGAAATACTCGCCACTGGGATTGCAGGCCTCGGTGATGCCGTCAGAATAGATCAGCAGGCTGTCGCCTGGGCCAATCGGGACGCAGACCTCGACATAGACTTCATCTGGCGAGACGCCAATCGGCAGGTTCTCGCCTGCAACCAGCACCACCTTGCCCTGCGCCGCGCGCATCAACAGTCCATGCGTGTGCCCCGCGTTCACATAGGTGAGCGTGCCGGCCTCCAGGTCGAACCGGTACAGGGCCAGCGTGACGAAAGACGATAACTCGGTCAGGCGCGGGGTCAGCACCCGGTGCAGTTCATTGATGATTTCCGCTGGCGTTGGCAACAACGTGCCAAACGGCTTGACCACCTG
>CAJASG010000095.1 GCA_903944555.1 uncultured beta proteobacterium | reverse complement strand
GCAACGACATGGGACTCAACAATGTGCAGGTGATGGTGCCCTTTGTGCGCACTTTGGGTCAGGCTCAAAAGGTTACCGAGTTGCTGGGCAGGCACGGTTTGCGTCGCGGTGAAAACGAGCTCAAGTTGATCATGATGTGCGAGATCCCCAGTAACGCCATTCTGGCCGACCAGTTCCTGGAGTATTTCGATGGCTTCTCGATTGGCTCCAACGACCTGACGCAGCTCACGCTGGGTCTGGACCGCGACTCAGGGTTGGCGGTGTTGGCTGCGGACTTTGATGAGCGTGATCCAGCGGTCAAAGCCTTGATCAGTATGGCGATTGCGGCCTGCAAGCGCCAGGGTAAATACATTGGCATTTGTGGCCAAGGCCCCAGCGACCACCCGGATTTTGCGCAGTGGTTGGAGGCGGAAGGCATTTCTTCGATCTCCCTCAATCCTGACTCTGTGATCGCGACCTGGCAGCAACTCGCCATCAAATGATGGGGGTGGCCAACACGCGCCAATGGCGCCTGCATGCAGGACTATTGGCGCTGTGGTTCGCTGTGTCTTTTGGTGTGGTGTTCTTCGCGCAGGACCTGCAGATTGTGATTGCCGGTTGGCCGATAGGTTTCTGGTTTGCGGCGCAGGGTTCTGTGCTGGTTTTTATTGCGATTGTGGTGGTGTTTGCGTGGGTTTCCAACCGGCGCGACACCTCTGAATCGGGGTTTGACCAGCAGGCCTATCGTCTGAGCAGTCGCAAGTTTCACAAGCGATTTGCCTTGTACGTGGTCTGCCTACTGCTCTTTCTGCTGGGGCTTGCGTTGGCCGAGCGCGCAGGACTTTCCAAGGCTTGGGTGGCTGGCATCTTCCTTGCTGCAACGCTGGTCATGTACGCCGTGATTGGCGTCTATGGGCGCACGGCGGATGCTTCGGAATATTACGTGGCAGGCCGACGCATTCCTGCCGTGTACAACGGTATGGCCACCGCAGCCGACTGGATGAGCGCCGCCTCTTTTATCAGCCTTGCCGGGGGCTTGTACCTGCAGGGTTTTTCGGGCGCGGGTGCACAGCCGGGCGGACTGGCCTATGTGTTGGGCTGGACCGGCGGTTTTTGTCTGGTGGCCCTGTTGGTTGCGCCCTATCTGAGACGCATGAAGTTGTACACGGTGCCGGACTATTTTGCTGTGCGCTTTGGGGGGCGCTGGCCCCGCATGATTGCCGCGATGGCCGCCGTGTTGTGCTCATTCACCTATGTTGTCGCACAAATATACGGGGTGGGCCTGATCACGTCGCGTCTGACCGGGGTTCATTTTGAAATTGGAATTTTGCTAGGGTTGGGCGGTGTGTTGGTCTGCTCTTTTTTGGGCGGCATGCGGGCTGTGACCTGGACACAGGTGACGCAGTATGTGGTCATCATTCTGGCGTTTTTGATCCCGGTTTCCTGGTTGTCCTACAAGCAGATTGGCAACCCGTTTGCGCCGTTGGCTTACGGTCAGCAACTGCAAAAAATTGCTGAGATGGAGCAGCAGTTAATCAACTCTCCAACAGAGAAGCAGGTCATAGACGAATATGCCCGTCGCGCCCGCTCTTTTGAGAAGAAGCTGCAGGATGTGGATGCGTCGCTTCAGGCCGAGCGACAAGAGTTGCGCAGCAGGCTACGTGCACTGGATTCTCAAAAAATCGACGACGAGCGCGTCAATAGCTTGCGCCGCGAGTTGGCTGCTCTGCCCAAGGACGTAAACACGGCGCGCGAACGGTGGACCCGCGCCGTTGCTGACAATTTGGCCATGTCCAAGCCTCTGGGCGGCATGCCGGCACACGCGACACCGTTTGCCGGCGACCCGTCTGGATCGCCATTGCAGAAGCAGGAATTCGAGAATTCCCGGTTGAATTTTCTTGCCTTGATGTTTTGTCTGATGGTGGGCACAGCAGGGCTACCGCATTTGCTGACCCGTTACTACACCACGCCGTCCGTGGCTGAGGCGCGCAGCTCGGTGGCATGGTCCTTGTTGTTCATCGCTTTGCTTTATCTGTCGGCGCCTGCGTTAGCGGTATTGGTTAAGTACGAGGTGATGGCGCACTTGGTTGGTCAACCTTTTGATAGTCTGCCATCTTGGGTAGCCCAATGGGCAAGAGATCCTGCCTTGTTGATGGTGGCAGACGTCAATGGTGACCAAATATTGCAGTTTTCCGAATTGAAAATTGGGGCCGATCTGGTGATGCTTGCGACACCGGAAATTGGGGGGTTGCCCTATGTGGTGTCGGTCCTGGTTGCTGCCGGTGGACTGGCCGCAGCGCTTTCCACTGCGGATGGCTTGTTGCTGACGATTGGCAACGCGCTGGCCCATGATGTCTATTTTGATGGTGATGGCGACAAGGCCCAGGCGATGCGTCGCGTCATGTGGTCCAAATTTGCGTTGCTGGTTGTGGCGTTGATTGCAGCCTATGTGGCCGCACAACGCCCGGCCGGTATTTTGTACCTAGTTTCCGCATCGTTTTCCTTGGCTGGCGCTGCTTTTGTTCCTGTGATGGTATTGGGAATTTTCTGGCGAGGTACCACACGCTTGGGGGCCGTGGGCGGCATGTTGGCTGGGCTGGGGGTCACGATCTACTACATGGCAATCAACATCCCCGGCGTTCGAACGGCCTTAGGTTTGAATGGCGAAGGATTGTGGTGGGGCATACAACCCGTGTCTGCGGGCGTTTTTGGGGTGGCTGCAGGCTTGGTCGTTGCGGTGGTTGTGAGCTTGCTGACGCGGGCGCAGTCAACTTGCGCGGTGGACGCCAATGCGCAGATAGCGGCCCAACGCCACGCTGGGTTATAATCATGGGCTTCGCCTTGCCGTACCTCAATTAGACGCTGAGGGCGGCTTTTTCTTACCTGTAGAGAACAGGTTATCCATAAGGAGTATCAATGCGTCATTACGAAATCATTCTCATGATCCATCCGGATCAGAGCGAGCAAGTTCCTGCGATGTTGGAGCGTTACAAGGGCATGATCACCGCTGGCGGTGGAAAAGTGCACCGCGTAGAAGATTGGGGTCGTCGCCAGTTGGTCTACATGATCAACAAATTGGCCAAGGCCCACTACCTGTGTGTCAACATCGAAGCCGACCAAGCTGTGATGTCTGAACTGGAACACGCGTTCAAGTTCAACGATGCCGTGCTGCGTCACCTCACCGTGTTGAAGAAAAAGGCTGATACCGGTCCTTCTTCCATGATGAAGACGGTTGAGCGCGAAGATGCGCGCAAGACACAACAGGCTGAGTACCAGTCTTAAGACGGTATTTGCCATACGGGAGTGCGTGCGAATTTACTTGTGTTAAGTGCTTGTATTGCAGAGGTTGAATCCCTGCGTTACACGCCAGCCGGTTTACCCGCCCTGAATTTGCGACTCGAACACGAGTCCGAAGTGACAGAGGTAGGGCAGCCTAGGCAAGTAAAGGCAGCAGTCAAAGCGGTGGCTTTTGGTGCATTGGCAGAGCGGCTTGCAGAGCAGGCTATCGGCAGTGACTGGAAGTTCAGCGGTTTTGTAGCAAATCCCCGAAACGGCAAGCACGTTGTGTTTCACATCCAAGAATTTAGTCAAAATTAATTTCAAGAGGTCCTCATGGCCAGTTTCAAAAAATTCAATAAAGACAAGCGCCCTAAGCGTCCAGCTCAGAACTTGTTGTTCAAGCGCAAGCGCTTTTGCCGCTTCACGGTAACCGGCGTCGAAGAGATTGACTACAAAGACATCGACACCCTGCGCGACTTCATCGCTGAAAACGGCAAGATCATTCCTGCACGTTTGACCGGCACCCGCGCAATTTTCCAGCGCCAACTTAACACCGCTATCAAGCGCGCTCGCTTCTTGGCGATGTTGCCTTACAGCGACCAGCACAAGATCTAAGGAGTACAACCATGCAAATTATTCTGCTCGAAAAGGTTGTGAACCTGGGTGACCTCGGCGAAATCGTCAAAGTGAAAGACGGCTATGCCCGTAACTTTCTGATTCCTTCTGGCCGCGCACGCCGCGCGACGGAAGCTGCCAAGGCAGCCTTCGAAGTGAAGCGCGTTGAACTGGAAAAGGCCGCAGCTGCCAAGCTGGCTGAATCCCAAGCTCTGGGTGCCAAATTGGGTGGTACCACCATCAAGCTGACCCAAAAGGCCGGTGTGGATGGTCGTTTGTTTGGTTCTGTGACCAATGCCGACATCGCCGAAGAATTGACCAAAAATGGTTACAAAGTTGCCAAGTCGCAAGTGCGTATGCCCAACGGTCCGATCAAAGTCGTGGGTGACAGCACCGTTAGCGTGTCTCTGCACACCGACGTGGCAGTGGACATCACGGTTTCTGTGTACGGCGAAACAGCCTAAATTGGTTCCTTTAGGCGGCGCTTGTTAACGCAAGTTCTGCCAAGGTGCCCCAAAAGCCGCAAGGGTGATTCCTGGCGGCTTTTGTCATTGGGGCGCCGGTTATCCTGTAATTTACACAGCTTGTCCACAGCATCTTCCCGGCTTATGCCCAGCCTTTCACTCGACGTGTACGGGTTGACGGCGTAGCATCAAGCGCTTCAAGGAAAACACCATGTCAGCCGTATTTACCCCCCCTGAAGACTACGTTCAAGACCGCCAGATCGCCCAGCTGCGCATTCCTCCGCACTCCATAGAAGGCGAGTCCAGCGTTTTGGGCGGCTTGTTGCTGGACAACAGCGCTTGGGACCGGGTGGGGGATATTTTGCTGGATGGGGACTTCTATCGCTACGAACACAAGCTGATTTACGCGGCCATTGGTGCGCTGGTCAATGCTAACAAGCCTGCCGATGTGATTACGGTGTTCGAGCATATGCAAAACCAGGGTAAGGCGGAGGAGGTGGGTGGCTTGGCCTACTTGAACTCCTTGGCCCAATATGTTCCCAGTGCCAGCAACATCCGACGCTACGCCGAGATCGTCCGTGACCGCTCGACCTTGCGCAAGTTGGTGAGCGCCAGCGACGAGATTGCCACTAACGCCTTCAACCCGAAGGGCCGCCCGGTCGCCGACATTGTTGACGAGTCGGAACAAAAGATTTTCAAAATTGGCGAGCAGGGAAAGCGCAACAAACAGGGCTTTCAAGCCATGGATTCGCTGGTGGTCAATTTGCTGGACCGCGTCCAGGAAATGGCCGACAACCCCAACGACGTCACGGGTGTGCCTTCTGGTTTTTACGATCTGGACCGTATGACGGCGGGTTTACAGGCGGGTGACCTGATCGTGTTGGCGGCACGTCCATCCATGGGAAAGACCGCGTTTGCAATCAATATTGCCGAGCACGTCGCCTTGAACGAAGGCTTGCCGGTCGCTGTTTTCTCTATGGAAATGGGCGCCGCCCAATTGGCGGTGCGTATCGTCGGCTCGATTGGCCGGATTGACCAAAGCCATTTGCGAACTGGCAAGTTGACGGATGAAGAGTGGCCGCGCCTGTCAGAGGCGGTGGAGCGTCTGCGTACCATCTCCCTGCATATTGACGAGAGCGCCGGTCTCACTTCCAGTGAATTGCGCGCCAATGCACGTCGCTTGTCGCGCCAGTGCGGCAAGCTCGGCCTGATCGTGGTGGATTACTTGCAGCTGATGAGTGGCAGTGGCGGCGATGGTGAAAACCGGGCCACCGAACTGGGCGAAATTTCCCGCGGCTTAAAGATGCTGGCGCGTGAGTTGCAGTGCCCGGTGATCGCCTTGTCACAGCTGAATCGAAGCGTCGAGCAGCGCCCGGACAAGCGGCCTATGATGAGCGATTTGCGCGAGTCAGGCGCTATTGAGCAGGATGCTGACATCATCATGTTCATTTACCGCGACGAGTACTACACCAAAGACGCCTGCAAGGAGCCGGGCGTGGCAGAGATCATTATTGCGAAACAGCGGAATGGCCCCACCGGTGTTGTCAAACTGGCTTGGCTTCGAAACATCACCAAGTTTGAAAGCCTGGCTAACGGCGGTGGCGGAGATTATTAGCCATTGATCGACGTAAAAAAGGCCAGATGCCAAATTGGCATCCAGCCCCTGTCGATAGTGCGCAAGCAGCTATCTAATTTATAGCACTTCGCTGGCAAAGTCGGCCAAGCGGGAGCGCTCACCCCTCGCTAAGGTGATGTGTCCACCGTGCGGCCAACCTTTGAATCGGTCTACCGCAAAGGTCAGACCGGAAGAGCCTTCGGTCAGGTAGGGTGTGTCGATCTGGGCCAAGTTACCCATGCAAATGATTTTGGTGCCTGGTCCGGCACGCGTGATCAGGGTCTTCATCTGTTTGGGCGTCAGGTTCTGCGCTTCGTCAATGATGACGTACTTGTTCAGGAAGGTACGTCCACGCATGAAGTTCATGCTCTTGATCTTGATGCGGCTGCGGATCAACTCATTGGTGGCCGCGCGACCCCATTCGCCAGCATTGGTGTCGGTTTTGCCGAGCACTTCCAGGTTGTCGTCCAGCGCGCCCATCCAGGGGCCCATTTTTTCTTCTTCGGTGCCGGGCAAAAATCCGATGTCTTCGCCCACGCTCACGGTGGCGCGGGTGACAATGATTTCGGTGTAGCGGCGATCGTCCAGCACCTGTGTCAACCCCGCGGCCAAGGCCAACAGAGTTTTTCCGGTGCCCGCGGTCCCGGTCAGGGTCACGAAGTCGACTTCCGGGTCCATCAGCAGATTCATGGCGAAATTCTGCTCACGGTTACGGGTGGTAACACCCCACACGGCATTTTTGAGGTGGGTGAAGTCGCGCAAGGTCTTCAGCACGGCAGTGGAGCCGCGGATTTCGGTGACGCGGGCGTACAGGCTGGGCTCGCCGGGGGACTCGAAATAGACGAACTGGTTGATCAGCATGCTGGGAACGGCCGGGCCATCCACCTTGTAGAAGGTGTGCTGGCCTTGTTGCCAGCTTTCGACCGCCTGTCCGTGGGTGGCCCAGAAGTCGGTTGGCAAGGCCAAGGCGCCGGAGTACAGTAAATCGCCGTCTTCCAGGGTCTTGTCGTTTTGGTAGTCGTCGGTGGCCAGTCCCAGCGCACGCGCCTTGACGCGCATGTTGATGTCCTTGGACACCAGCACCACTTCGCGCGGGGCGTAGGTCTTCCGCAAAGCCTCGACGACGCCCAGAATCTGATTGTCAGCTTTGCCTTGGGGCAGGCTGGTGGGCAGCGAGTAGTCCAGCGGCTGAGTCTGGAACAGCAGTTTGCCACCTGCCTCGCGGTGCCCGGTGCTAGACAGCTGAAAGCCAGCTGTGATGTCCGCCCCAGGGGTTCCCGCCAGCGCATCCAGCGTGCGGCTGGTCTGGCGTGCATTGCGGGCAACTTCGGTCATGCCTTTTTTGTGCCCGTCGAGCTCTTCCAGCACGATCATGGGCAGGTAGATGTCGTGTTCCTCAAAGCGGAACAGGCACATCGGATCATGCAGAAGCACATTGGTGTCGAGCACAAAAAGCTTGGTCGGCCCCGCGTGCTTAGGTTTCTTGGTTTTCGCCGTGACAGGAGCCTGAACGACAGGCGTCTGAATTTCCGTATCGGGTTTGGCGGTGCTT
>CAJASG010000094.1 GCA_903944555.1 uncultured beta proteobacterium | reverse complement strand
TCCCCACCCGACACATCGACTGTTACCCCCGGAATGGCCCTAAGCACGTCCGCAAAGTTTTCAACGTGTTGCTCTTCAATCTTTTTCCCTGAAATGAAATACGTGCTTGAGGGCTCTCTGGCACTTTCGCCAAAACGGTCATCAATCGTAGATCCGGTGACGGTAATCTTTCGAAGCACTTGGGGTGAGGTGTCTGCAGTTTGGGCGCTGACCGAGCAGGTAAATAGTGCGGCGATAAGCGCCGCAATGGGTGTTTTTGCGTGTTTCATATTCAATCTTGGAACGGATGTCCTGATCCACTTTTTTTCAAGCCAATCAGTATCTAGACCCTGCAGGAGCTGCGTGAGTCGCTATAAGTTCAATAGCTCAGACGCAAGCAGGCGGTCCGCGCGGCGGTGGCGCGAATGCAGTGAAATTGACGAATGAAAACGCCTGCCAATCCGGGACCTCCTGCTGTCTGCCCTGATCCAAGAAGAGGTAAGGCAACAAGTGGGGCGGAGGAGCGACACGGTCTGTGGTGTGCAGGCAAAACGGGCAATGCGAGAGAGATAAAACAGATTCCGGCCCATCAGAGGAAACTGCTGAATAGCCCGCAGAATCGGTAGTAATGAACTGCATGCCCTGTGGCGTGCAAATTTGAATAGCGCCCGCGGTGCCGCTTTGCGCCAACGCAATAGCATGGGACACCGTCGGCGCCAAAGCCCCATACACCGCAATCAGCACGGCGAACCACACCCCCCAGCGCGTGCGGATTGCGTGGGAGCCGCGTTTCATATTCACCGCTGCTGCCTCCATGGATTAGCGTGTGCGGGGTTGCTTACCAACTGCGTGTCGGTTAGTGACTCAAGAAACGCAATAACGTCGGACACTTCCTGCTCGTCAATGTCAAAACCCGCGACAAGTTCGCTACGCAGCGGGCTGGGGCCCTGTTTTTCACCCCCCGCCCGTCCTGCCTGCGCATAGTGCTGCCGAATGACCTGCTCCAGCGTGGCAATGCTGCCGTCATGCATATACGGTGCGGTCAGGGCAATGTTGCGCAGGCTAGGGGTGCGGAACTTGCCCATATCGGCGGCGTCGCCTGTGAATTCGGCGATGCCTTGGTTGTCACCTGGGTAAGCGCCTTTGCCGTCCAGGTTGTACAAGCCGGTGTTGTGAAAACCGCGTTCGGCAAAGCTGAGCCGCGTGTGCTGCACGTTGTCGGTGAAATTGAACCCACCATGGCAGTGGTAGCACTCCAGCTTTTCGCCAAAAAATAAATCCTCGCCACGCTTTGCGGCTGCATTGATGGCCTTGGGTTGGTTGCCGTATTTGTACCGGTCGTAGGCGCTGTCAAACGACAGCAGGCTTCTCTCAAAGCTGGCAAGGGCCTTGGTAATAGTCGAGAGCGAATACAACGCAGCATCGCCCAGTGCCGCTTCCGCTGTGAAGGCGGCGGCAAACAAGTGCCGGTAGGTTGGATCCGCCTTCAGTCGATCAAACGCAACTTGCTCTTTGCCGGCCATACCCATTTCTACGGGGTGCTCACCAAATAGCGGCACCAAGGCCTGCACCTCAAGCGACACCATTTGCGGGTTGGCCCAGGTAAGCGTGGGCAAGTAGGCCACGTTGACCAGCGCCATGGCGCTTCGGCTGCCTTTTTGTCCCGAAATTCCAGCAGCCACGGCCAGACCATCTGTAAATGCTTTTTCCTGAAGATGGCAGGAGGCGCAGGCCTGCGTGCCATTGGCCGACAAGCGCGTGTCATAGAACAAATGGCGCCCCAGATCGACCTTGGCGGCAGTCATGGGGTTGTTTGCCGGTACCACAGGCAATGGAACCCACGCGGGCAAGTTCCAGTGGTAAACATCGGCCGCACTGCCGCTGAGTAGCGCCCACGCCAGTCCGGCGCTTGCCAGCACGGTCGTGGTTTTCAAAACAGTACGGCCTTGCATCGCCTTAGCGTGCAGTCAAGAAGCGCTGAGGACCGGTGGCTGCCAGGCCGTCATAGGCCAAGCCCAGCGCGTTCATTACCGGGGGGCAATCGGCATCTTTGGGAAAGCTCATGCAGCCAGGCGAGGTGCCTTTTGCATTGACGTCCACGTTCGCATTTGCCAACACGGCACCCATGTCCGCCACGATCAGGCCCTTGGTCGCGTTGAACTTGTCAAACTTGGCAGTGATGCGGTTGGAATTTTGGCAAGCGCTGGGGGCCTGGGTTTTGGACGGTGCGGCGCACACCGTGCTGCCCAGGTGGACCGAGAAGCCAGATGCATTGCCGCCACCATTGGGGTCCGCCGGCGCTGTGACTGCCTTCATTCCCGCGCTGGCGGTGTCAAATTTCACAAATTTGTATCCGCCCTGCCAGTTCCAGAACATCGCGGTATTGTTCAAAGGTGCCGCCGCCACGGTGGGGTCGCCATGGTTGTGCTTGAAGGGCACCCCCACGGTGACTTGAACACCTTGGTAGTCGCCAACAGGCACGGTGCCGCGCACAGTGGTGTTGGTGCCAGCAGTGCCGTTGCGGCAAGTTCCGGCTCCATTCTCAAAGTCGAGCAAAGCCAGGTTCGCCAGTTGCCATACCCCGTCTTGCACCAGCTGCACGGGAATGGCTTCGCCTTTTGCGTTGATCAGGCTGACTTCGCTCACATAAAACCGGAAGTCACTGGGCGTGATGGTGGACTTGGTCGTTCCCACGTTGGCGTAACTCATTCCGCATTCGAACGCTTGGCCATTGATTTCTGCGGCGAACTGCAAGGCGACATCTTGTGTATTGGCGCTGGTTACTGGGCCGCCAGCGCAAGCGCTCAGCAGTGCAGCCGCTGCAAGAAAATAGGGTGAATGTTTGATCATGTTGTATCTCCTGGGGATAAAAATCAGTGGTTGTGCTCATTCGCAGAGGCCGTGCCGCGCGGCGTTTGCACCCAAACCTCCACGGTTTGGGTGCCAGCGCGTTCGAAGTTCAAGGTGAGCTTGAAGCGGTCATCCACCTTGAGCGCTTGCTTAAGGCCCACCAGCATCAGGTGGTGCACACCGCCATGACGCAGTGACGTGGTCGAGTTGGGGGGCAGATCGATTGCCGGGGCCTCACGCATACGCATGACCGTGCCGTCCAGCACCATGCGGTGCAGTTCCACGCGGGCCGCCACGGGTGTGCTGGCGCTGAGCAGACGGTCTGGCAGTTCACCCTTGTTTCTGATGCTGCGCACGTAGGCAGCGCCGTTGGGCGCATTCGCCAAGCTGGGTGGCGCGTAAGGGTGGTCAATCACCAAATCCCCTTTGCTGCTGCCGTGCCCATAGGCGAGCGTGCTCACGCATAAGCCCAAGGCAGCCGCCAATACCAAACGACGATTAAAGCAATTCATATCAACTCCAACAAGCAAAAAAGGCGTACACCCCCTGCAGGGCATGCGTGGTGCTCTACTTGGCTGGCGCCGCGTGCGCCCCAGGGGCGCCGTGGGCGTTGTGTTGGCCATGATCCGCTTGGTTCGCATCGATTTTCACCATGCCTTCAAAGCTGGCAAACATGCGGCGCTTGCCGGCGCTGAGCGAGGACTCAGCGACCAACGTCGCTGCCGCCAATTTCTGCGCCATGGGTGGGTGCATACCGGTGGTTTCCAACACTTTGGCTTGCGTCAGTCCATCGCCGCCGCACACCGAGATGCGCCACTGGCCATTTTCTTTTTGTAGCAGAGCGCGGCCGCCCTTTTTGCCTTGGGTCCAGCCCGCCACGGCATAGTCGCCTTCGACCGTGACCGGATTCACAGTCAAGGGTGCATCGGGGCGGTCAAACTGCTTCTTCATGACGGCTGTGATCTGGTGTGCATTGCCGTCTTGCGCACTGCGCGCCCAAAACGGAAGCAATAGACCTGCCATCAAAAGCGCCGTTGCTGCGCGTGAATTGAATTTCATGGGGATTCCTTGTGTCATGTCAGTGGCTATGGCCACCGGCGGGCTGCACGTCCAGGACTTCCAGCAAGGCGGCGGGGGACTTCAAGCCTTTGGTGGATGCGCCGGAAGCGGGGACTTCCACCCACTGGTTGCTTCCTTTTTCGCAGGTCTGCACGACCTTGAACCAGATCGGGCCGGCCTTGGACGGCGTGGTGCCACGCAGCACGAATTCGTCGTAGTAGTCGGCGGGCAAGGCGGATTCGCGGTTGTTGGCGGTCCAAGTGATTTCCAGCACGCCTTCGGTGTATTTGGTCCCGTGGCTCTCATAGGGCTGCGCCAGCTTGCCCACCACCGTGCTCAGCGTCCAACCCGCCTTGGGCATGGGTTGCGCGCCATTGAAGCCCGCAGGAATGGTGACTTTCATGCCCGTGGTCGGCGTGCCCTCACAGCCGTGGCCCACGCGCAAGGTTGCGCGGTAACTCTGGCCTGCGGCGGCGGCACCGTCCTGCAAAACCACATGGGAAAAGGAGGCGCTAGCCCCTATAGCCATTGCGCAGGCAGCTACTAGTTTGATAGCAAATGAGTTTTCCATAGGATTTTCGAAAAATAGTTGAATAACTGGGGGCGCCTGCGCAACCGTGCTTATTGCTTGTGCATGCCGTGGTTCATGGCGGGCATGTCGCCGGCCTTGGCACCGGGGACCGCTTGGGATACTGGCACCGTCAATTCAGTCTTGGTCTCGACCCCTTTGGCATCCTTAAATACCAGGGTCAGGGGGATGGTGGTGTCTTTTTGCAGGGCCACCTTCAAGTCCATCAGCATGACGTGGTAGCCACCGGGCTTGAGCTCGACCGCCTTGCCAGCGGGCAAGTCCAAGCCGCCTTGAACGGCGCGCATTTTCATGACATCGCCTTCCATCTTCATCTCATGCACTTCCACCACACCCGCTACGGGGGACGACGCTGCGACCAATTTGGCGCCGTCTTTGGCGGTGAGCTTCATGAACGCACCGGTGGCCTTTTGGCCTTGCACCGTGGCGCGTGCCCAGGCGTCTTTGACGTCCACGGATTGCGCCCACACAGAGGTAGACAAAAGCGTGGCAAGCAATGCAGAACCAACAATCGAGAGAGTTTTCATGGTTTTTCCTTGGTTAAAAAAGAGAGAATAGTAGCCAAAACGCCCGCAGAATGTGCGCAGGCAGCTATGAAAATCATAGCAATCAAGATCCAGCAAACGTAAAGTAAGGGTGGTGGACATGCAGCCGCGCAGGGCATGCGCTGCCGGGCCCACCCATGGCGGCAAAGCGCCTTAAAGCAAAGTTGGGGGGCCGCGCGCCGGAAGGGGCGATGCCGTGCGCCACGCAATGTGCGCAGCAGGTATTGGCATCAGCGCATAGGCCAATGGCGACACAGGGGCGGCCACCTGCACGGTGACAGCCGGTGGGGCATCCAACACCAAGCACAGCACACAATCCAACAAGTGGCCGGTGCCCGCCGTGCCGCCATCGTCCGTGCCGCTGACCAATTTGACCTCGCCAGCGGCAGAGCACACCAAGGCAATGGACTGGGGCTGCACGATGGGTGCCGCAACCGCCACCCCGACCGACAACACAAACCACGCCAGTACCCAGCACGCAATGGCGCGGGCTTGGCGAAGGGTGTGCAAAGTCGACATGGCGCGATTATCGTCTACCGAAGGCGCACCCGGTACGCCTGCGCACCCGTCAATTGACGCAGATCAAAGACTGCCGCCGGTGCTTTGCCGATGATGGTTCTTTATCCATGAACAACAGGCCCCGCCCATGACCACACCAGATTTCACCTCATTCAAGGAAAAACTCCTGCAACAGCGCGCATCGTTGGTTGCCCAACTGGCAACCCTGCGGGGTGGACCGATCAGCCGGGTAGAAGCCTCCGCCGACCACTTTGCCGGGCACACCGACTCCGCTGCGCAAACCGCCACCGAACGCGATCTCGAATTTGCGCTGGATGACCACGAAACCACCGAACTGGTCGCGGTGGATGCGGCGCTGCAGCGCATCGCGGCGGGCACCTACGGCCGCTGCACCGCCTGTGATGTGAAGATTCCGCTGGCTCGCCTGCAGGTCGCACCGGAGGCAGCACGTTGCATCAGCTGCCAGGAAAAAGCCGAGCAACGTTAAGGCTTGGCCCAAGGCTGGTATTCTCGCGGGGATGATGAATTACACCTTTGTGTCTGCCACCATTTTTCTGGTGCTGATCACCGACCCCATTGGCAATATCCCGATCTTTGCAGCCGCCCTTAAGCACGTAGCGCCCGAGCGGCGCGCGCGCGTGATCCTGCGCGAAATCCTGATTGCGTTTGCCCTGCTCCTGTCCTTCATGTTTGTCGGGCAGCGCTTCCTGGAAATCATGAACCTGAGTGAGCTGTCCCTGCAAATTGGGGGTGGCGTGATTTTGTTTCTGATCGCCCTGCGCATGGTGTTTCCGCCACCCCATGGCACCGAGCCTGAGGTGTTAACCGAACCCCTGATCGTGCCCTTGGCGGTGCCAGCCGTGGCCGGGCCCTCGGCTCTGGCGACCGTGTTGCTGCTGGTGTCCCAACAGCCCGACAAGCGCATGGAGTGGATTGCCGCCTTGTGCATTACCATGCTCATTAGCGCCGTGGTGCTGGTGTCGGCCGAGCGGATTCAGCGCATCATCGGCGACCGGCTGGTCACCGCTGTGGAGCGCTTGATGGGCCTGGTGTTGGTGGCGGTGTCCATCGAGATGATGCTCAGCGGCGCCAAGGTTTTCATCCTGCAACTGATGAATGGGCAGGGCTTGTAGACCCCACCCGAGCAACGCTAACTGTTGGGCACCACTTCCTGCTCGATGGCTCCGAACAGGCTTTGACCGTCGATCCCTTTCATCTCAATGCGAATGGTGTCGCCGTACTTCATGAACTCGGTGCTGGGCTGACCGTCCTGCAGGGTTTCCATGGCGCGCTTCTCGGCAATGCAGTTGTAGCCCTTGGGCCAATCGGTGCGGGCTTTCTTCTCTACGCCCTTGTTGCAGACCGCACCCGTGCCAATGATGGTGCCCGCGCGTACATTGCGCGTCTTGCAAAGGTGGGCGATCAGTTGTCCAAAATGAAACGCCATGTCGGCCCCGGCGTCGCACAGGCCCACCTTTCGGCCATTCCAGGTCGTCTGCAGGGGCAGGTTCGCGCGCCCCCGGCCCCAAGCGTCGCCCAGCTCATCCAGCGTCACCGCGACCGGGCTGAACGCAGCAGTGGGTTGGCTTTGGACACAACCAGCCCCCTTGGCCTGCTCCACCACCATCCAGTTGCGCAAAAACACACCATTGGTCAACATCAGCAAGCGGATGCCATCCAGCGCCCGGTCGGACGGGCACCCCATGGGGATGTCGCTGGTCACGACGGCAAGCCCGGCTTCGAAGTCGATGCCCAAATCCTCACTCGCGCACACGATCGGGTCACACGGACCCGACAACGCATCGCTGGCGCATTGGACCATCAACGGCTCGGAGGACGCGCTGTCGGCCTCAGCCGACGCCGGCTTACGCACCAGCGCGATGGCACCGGGATATGCCTCACCCACCACCCGCTGGTAGGCGCGTGGCAAGGGCGCCATGCACTGCGCGGGGTCAAACGGGAACGCGTGACGGGCGCGCCCGGCGTTGAGCGCATCAAACAGGTCCTGCAATTGGGGCGACAGGTAATTCCAATCGTCCAGCACGGACTGCAAGCGGCTGGCGATATGGGAGGCGTAGTGCGCAAGGGACAGGTCGCGGGAGACCACCACCAGCTGCCCATCACGCGAGCCATCTTTGTAGGTTGCAAGTTTCATAATGGAATTGTCGCTCTGAATTAAACTAAAAACGTTAATACGGTAGTAACCTGACTCCAGCGATCCCTGAAACCCATGCCAGACACCTTCACCGGCCCGACCGCCCGACCCCGCAATCGCACAATCGCCATATTGGCGGGGTTGACGCTGGCAGTGCTGCTGGGGCATTGGGCAGTGCTGTTCGGTGCCCCCCTTAGCACCCTGCGTGCAGAGCCGACCTCGGCCGTGGACCGGCCGTTCACCATGCGCACCATCAGTACGGCGGCACCTGCGGACACGCCGGCGGCACCCCGAGCGCAGGCCCGCCCCCGCGTGGCGCGCAACCCGGTGCCGGCAGCAGCCAGGGCACCGGAATCCACCGACACTTTAGAGCCAAATAGACCTGAAGCTCCCGTGGATATTGCGCAAGCAGCTACTGAATCCATAGCAAACCCCAACACAGATGAACCGGTACAACTGGCTGCAGCCAACACGTCACAGTCAACCGAAGAGTTGGTGGTCGCCCGCTACGTCATTCCGGGCTCTACCCGCCTGAAATACGACGTCAAGGGCGAGGTCAAAGGATTCCCCTATTTCGCCAACGGCGAACTTCTTTGGCTGCAGGACGGCAAGACCTACGACGCACGCCTGGAAATCAGCCATTTTTTGCTAGGCTCGCGCGTGCAAACCAGCAAAGGACAGCTCACGCCGCAAGGGCTGGAGCCGATTCGTTTTGGCGATAAGGTGCGCGCAGAAGTGGCCGCCCACTTTGAGTACGGCAAAGGTAAGATCACCTTCAGCGCCAACACGCCCGATGCGCCCCTGCAAATGGGCGCGCAAGACCAACTCAGCGTGTTCATCCAGCTCGCGTCGATGCTGGGGGGCGAAAAGGAGCGGGTGCTCCCAGGGGATTCGATTCCGTTTCAGGCGGTCGGGCCGCGCTCTTCCGAAGGCTGGATATTCAAAGTGGGTGATGCTGAAACACTGGCACTTCCCGGCGGCGCGGTCAAAGCGGTGAAACTCACCCGCAACCCCACTGGCGAACACGATCCCAAGGTTGAGGTCTGGTTGGCCCCGGACCTGGACTTCATGCCGGTGCGGATCCGTTTGTCGCAACCCAACGGGGATTTTGTCGAACAGCAGTGGCGTTCGACGCAAAAACCCTAGAATGGACGCAATGCACACGCTTTACGACTCCGAGACCTTTTCCGTCACCCACATGCTGGCCAATGCCGAGATCGACGGCCTGCGACCGTCCGGCACCGCGACCCACAGTGCGGCGGCGTTTGGAAAAGAAGCGACGGAGCAATACCCGCGCGGTGTGCCTATGCTGGCGCGCCACGGCTTCGAGATTGTCGACAAGCGCTCCGGCAAAGAGGTCTATCTGGACGGCTCCTGGGCGGAACTTTTCCAACAGCACATCATGGCCTGGCAGGT
>CAJASG010000093.1 GCA_903944555.1 uncultured beta proteobacterium | reverse complement strand
TGGTGTCCCTGGCCACCGAAGAATCGGGGCGTTTGCTGCACCACTACAACGCGGTTGATCTGTCTGGCGCGGACGCCATGGCACATGCCACCGCAGCGGCCAACACCATTGCGGGTGGCTTGTTCGATATTGCCGAGATTTACGACAGCAAGGGCCAAAAGCTGGCCGAGTCTCTGACAAAAGAAGGCCACGGCGTTGAATCCTCCCTGCCCAAGCATGGCGCACCACGTTACACCGCCGCTTCGTACGAAAGCCTGAAGTTGTCCGACGGGGTCTGGGTATTGCGCGTCTTCATTCCCCTGCGAGACTCCGCCACCGACCTCAGCCTGCCCATCACCGGTTATTTTGAAGGGGTGCGGGTCGTACCCCCATGGCAACAGACGCAAATTTTCACCAGCTCCATGACGGTGGCTTTGATGGTTTGCCTGGCCTCATTGCTGTGCGGGGCTGCACTCTACCCGGTGGTGGTGCATCTATCGGCAGATAACGAGCGCAAGGCGCGCGAGGTACTGGACTCCCATATTTCGATGATGGAAGCGCTGGGCCGCGCCATTGCCAAACGCGACTCCGATACCGGCGCCCATAACTACCGCGTGGCATGGATCGCTGCCAGCATTGGTGAGCACATGGGCATCACCGGCAATGCCATGCAAGCGCTGATTGCCGGCAGCTTTTTGCACGATGTGGGCAAGATCGGCATCCCGGACGCCATTTTGCTCAAGCCCGGAAAATTGGATGACGCCGAGTTCGTCATCATGCGCACCCACGTCACCCAGGGTGAGGAAATCGTAACCGGCATGGGCTGGCTCGATGGGGCCAATGCGGTAGTGGCCGCCCACCATGAAAAGTGGAACGGTTCCGGCTATCCGCGCCGTCTGGGCGGTGACGACATCCCCTTGTCCGCCCGCATTTTTGCGGTGGCGGACGTGTTCGACGCCTTGTGCTCAAAACGGCCCTACAAAGAACCCATGGGGTTTGACGCCGCCATGGCGATCCTCGAAAAAGACACGTCCAGCCATTTTGATCCGTCGGTGATGGCGGTATTTCGCCCCATGGCGCGCACCATTTTTGACCGCTTGGCCGACTGTTCGGAAGCGGACACCCGCCAATTGCTGGAAGACCGCGTGCGCCAGCATTTTGAAATGTGACTTGAAAGACAATAGCGCCCATGCTTGAATTTGAACTGCTCCAACAAGACCCCAGCAGCCACGCCCGCCGTGGACGCCTGACCCTGAACCACGGCGTGGTCGAAACACCTATCTTCATGCCGGTGGGCACCTACGGCACCGTCAAAGGTGTCATGCCGCGCAGCCTGCACGAGATGGGGGCGCAAATCATTCTGGGCAACACCTTCCATTTGTGGATGCGCCCGGGCACCGAGGTGATCCAGCAATTTGGCGGCCTGCATGCGTTTGAGAAGTGGGACAAACCCATCCTCACCGACAGCGGTGGTTTTCAGGTGTGGTCATTGGGCGAGATGCGCAAGATCTCGGAAGAAGGCGTCAAGTTCTCGTCCCCGGTGAACGGCGACAAGCTGTTTCTTACGCCCGAGATTTCGATGCAAATTCAGCGCACGCTGAACTCCGACATTGCCATGCAATTTGACGAGTGCACTCCCTATTTGTCGGTTGAGCCCAAAACCAAAGGGCAAATCACCACCGAGCGCGAAGCCCGCGACTCCATGGAACTCAGCCTGCGCTGGGCCAAGCGCTGTCAGGTTGAGATGGACCGGCTGGAAAATCCCAACGCGCTGTTCGGCATTGTGCAAGGCGGCATGTTTGAGCATTTGCGGGATGAATCCTTAGCAGGCCTGGAGGCGCTGGACTTTCCCGGCATTGCCATTGGCGGCTTAAGCGTGGGTGAGCCCAAGGCGGACATGCTGCGCCTGCTGCAGCACGTGGGCCCCAAGCTGCCCGAGCACAAGCCGCACTACCTGATGGGCGTGGGCACCCCCGAAGACTTGATCGCCGGGGTGCAAAACGGCATCGACATGTTTGACTGTGTGATGCCCACGCGCAATGCACGCAATGGCACGCTGTTTAGCCGTTATGGCGATCTGAAAATCCGCAATGCGCGGCACAAGACCGATCCACGCCCCTTGGACGAAACCTGCACCTGCCACGCCTGTGCCGGCACCTCGGGCGTTTCCTGGGCGGATGGTGGGCGCGAGGGCTTTAGCCGCGCTTACCTGCACCACCTGGACCGCTGCGGCGAAATGCTGGGCCCCATGTTGGCCAGCATCCACAACCTGCACTACTACCTGAACCTGATGCAGGAAGTGCGCAATGCGCTGGATGTTGGGAGCCTCAGCGCGTTTGTGGCGCAGTTCCACGCCGACCGGGCGCGCGGCGTGTAAGGCGATGCGGCTGCTTGCTGCCGGATGGCTTGCCGCGGTTGGTTTGCTGCTGTCCGCCTGCACCGTTCTCAAAGCACCGCCGTCTTATTTTGCACACACCGAGCAATCGGGCGCGGTGGTGTGCTCCGAACACAAGGCCACCAGTTGCGAGCTGTCCAGCGTGGTGTGGGTGCACCGCCCCGGTCAGACTGGGGAACTGGTTTTCGGCAATGACAAACCCGCAGCAGCGGCCGATGAGTCCAGCGTTTTCTCCATGCCGTTTGATGGCGGTGTTTTTCTGGCTGGTGGACGGAAAACTTTCTATGCCATGGCGCCGTTTTCTGAAGCGGCCAAATTTGAAGCGATGTCGGTGTCACCCGATGGAAAACAGCTGGTGGCAATGACCGCTTTTGATCGCTACAGCGCAGACGACTCCCGCCTGGACCGTTTCAATGCGCTGATTGCATGGCCCGCAGGTGCTGCGCCTCGGGCCCAACTGGTTTCCAAGAGCCTGCGCGACGGGAACCCCAGTTCCAGCGCGATTCGCCCCAGAATTGCGCACGCAATTCAGGCGCATCTTGGTGTTCCATCCGACTACTTCAAAGTGGAGGGGCTGGCGCTCTTGCCGGGTGGGCGCCTGTTGCTGGGCATCCGTGAGGTAGGCAACACCCACACCGATTTTGAGTACCGCGTCCTGCTGATTGAAGGGCGCTACCGCATGGAGCAGGATGTATTTGTACTGGACGAACAATCCGAGCTTGCCGTGGTCCGTGACTTCACCGCCATGTCAAAAATCGTGGGGCGCAAAGTGGGCTTGTCCAGTTTGGAATACGACCCCGCCCAACAACGACTCTATTTACTCACCTCGTATGAAAGCACCGCCGAACCGTCTATCGGGGCTTTCATGTGGGTGCTTCCCAATGACGCGGGAACGCTGGGGCACACCCCGTACCTGGTGAAAAACCGAGATGGAACCCCGTTTGAATTCACCCACAAGGCCGAGGGACTGGCGGTATTGAACGGTGGACGGGTGTTCGTGGTGCACGACGATGACCGCAATGCCACCGTGATCAAGACCACCGGGCACACCCCAGAACGGGAGCGCACCCGCAAGCCCAATGAAGCGGCTTTCGAGATTCTGAAAATTGGCGAAACGGACTAACGGCTGCCCGAGCAACCGCAGCCGCCAGAGCCGCAACCACCACCAGCCGATTGCGCGGCAGCGGGAGCTGCATCGGTCGCGTCTGCCGCATCGGCCTGCACCGTGAAGTCGATCACGATGTTGCCGGGTTCACGCGCCACATAGGCCACGCCAATTTGGTTGCCATAGCGCTGGGCCATTTGCGCAATCAGGGGCAAAGGATCGTGGTCGTTCACAAAGCGCATGGTCTCACCATCTTCCAGGGACTCCAGCGCACCAAAGATGGCAGCGTGGCGAAAGCGTTTGGCAACGCCACGGGCATCAAAGGCGTGGGCGGGGCGGGTCATTACGGGGGTCGAGCTCATGGCAGTCCTTCTAGGCGTCCAGCACCCAGTGTGCCGACGATGACCCGAAATGTAAAACGCGGCACCCGGACCCGCATTGACCCACCATAAGAAAAATTAAAACGTTTCCCAGTCGTCATCGCCACCGGCTGGAGTGACTTTGGCGCTCACCTTGGGAGTCGGTTTGGGCAAGGCCGCCATGGCCGCCTTTTTGGGCGCAGGTGCAGCGATTCTGACTGCAGGGGGTTTGGCAACGGGCCTTGGCGCGGAAGTCAGCTTGGGAACGTGGGCGCGCATGGGCGCTGCTGACACGCCGGTGCGCGGCGCACTGTCTCCCAGCTGAAACACCGCCACGGTATGCACCAGCTCTTGCGCCTGCGACTTCAAGCTGCTGGCCGCCGCTGCCATTTCTTCCACCAAGGCGGCATTTTGCTGCGTCACCTGGTCCATTTGGGAAACGGCTTCACCCACTTGTGCCACCCCCAGTGACTGCTCGTTGCTGGCCGCACTGATCTCACCCATCAGGTCGGTCACCCGGCGAATGCTGCTGACCACCTCGGTCATGGTCGTACCCGCCTGGTCGACCAGAGCGGTTCCATGTTCGACGCGCTCGACACTGGCATTGATCAACG
>CAJASG010000092.1 GCA_903944555.1 uncultured beta proteobacterium | reverse complement strand
TCAATCTGCATCAGGCCGCGCTGAATGGCGCCAATGCTGGCGGCGCTGATGTTGCCGTACTCCGTGGTGAAGCTGCTGGCGTTTTCGCCCACATGCTGGCACATGGCGCGCAAGTCCTTCATGTCCAGCAGCATCAGGCCATCGTCATCCGCAATCTTGAAAACCAGCTGCAAAACCCCAGCTTGGGTTTCATTGAGGTTCAGCATGCGGGCTAGGAGCAGGGGGCCCAAATCGCTCACCGTCGCGCGCGCCGGGTGGCCTTGCTGGCCAAAAACATCCCATAAAGTGGTGGGGAATGCTACAAATTCAGGAGCTGTCAGCGCACGTTCTGTAAGGACTTTGGCCAGTTTTTCACTCAAATTTCCGGCTTGGGAGATGCCGGTGAGGTCGCCTTTGACATCGGCCATGAACACCGGCACGCCCAGGCTGGAAAAGCCTTCTGCCAAGGTCTGCAGGGTGATGGTTTTTCCCGTGCCGGTGGCGCCGGTGATGAGCCCATGGCGGTTGGCTTTGTCAGGGCGCAGGAAGCATTGCAGGTCGCCACCCTTGTGCTGGCGTTGGGCGATCAGGATGCCTGCGTCGGAGATAGAAGCCATAGAGTTCTCAAAAAGTACAATCGTGGTGATAGCGTAACGAATTTTTAAAGGATTTCTCGTGGCAGGACATAGCAAATGGGCCAATATTCAGCACCGCAAAGGCCGGCAGGACGAGAAGCGCGGGAAAATCTGGACGCGCATCATTCGTGAAATTACCGTGGCAGCCCGCGCCGGTGGCGGCGATCTGGGGATCAATCCGCGTTTGCGCCTTGCCGTCGAAAAGGCCAAAGGGGCCAACATGCCCGCCGACCGCATCAAATACAACATTGACAAAGCCACGGGCAATGCCGAGGGCGTTAGCTACGAGGAAATCCGCTACGAAGGCTACGGTATCGGTGGCGCTGCCATTTTGGTGGACACCATGACCGACAACCGGGTACGCACCGTGGCCGAAGTGCGCCACGCCTTCAGCAAGTACGGTGGCAACATGGGCACCGAAGGTTCGGTGGTGTTTCAGTTCAAGCACTCCGGACAACTGATTTACGCACCCGGCACCAATGAAGACAAGCTGATGGAAGTGGCGCTGGAAGCGGGTGCCGAAGACGTAGTCACCGGTGACGACGGTGCCATCGAGGTGCTGACGGCCTATGCGGACTTTGAGTCGGTCAAAGCGGCTTTGGAGGCGGCGGGTTTTGTAGCTGAAGTGGCTGAAGTGACCATGCGCGCCGAAAACACGATCGAATTGGCGGGCGACGATGCCGCCCGTATGCAAAAACTTCTGGACGTGCTGGAAGACCTGGACGACACGCAAGCAGTTTATCACAATGCAGCTTTGTAAGAAAAAATCATGAACATTCTGGTTATTGGCGGCGGCGGACGCGAACATGCATTGGCCTGGAAACTGGCGCAGTCAGACAAAGTCCAAATGGTCTACGTGGCCCCCGGCAACGGCGGTACGGCTATGGACCCACGGCTCAAGAACATCCCGATCACCGATCTGGTGGAGCTGCGTGAATGGGCACTAGCCCAAAAGATCGAGTTGACCGTGGTTGGGCCCGAGGGCCCGCTGGCGGGCGGTGTCGTGGACGACTTCAGAGCCCATGGTTTGCGCGTTTTTGGCCCGACCAAGGCCGCGGCGCAGTTGGAGAGCTCCAAGGCGTTTTCCAAAGCGTTTATGCGCCGCCACGGTATCCCTACAGCTGAATACGCCACATTTTCAGACCCGGTGGCGGCCCACGCCTACGTCAACAAGATGGGTGCGCCCACCGTGGTCAAGGCCGATGGTCTTGCCGCGGGCAAGGGTGTGGTCGTTGCGATGACGGTGGCTGAGGCCCACGAGGCCATCGACTTCATGCTGGTGGACAACACGTTTGGCGTGGCACACAACGACGGCGCGGCCCGGGTGGTGATTGAAGAGTTTCTGGAAGGCGAAGAGGCGAGCTTCATCGTGATGTGCGATGGCAAGAACGTACTGCCGCTGGCCACCAGCCAGGACCACAAACGCCTGCAAGACGGTGACCAGGGTCCTAACACGGGCGGCATGGGTGCGTATTCGCCCGCACCCATCGTGACGCCTGACGTACATGCCAAGGCCATGCGTGAGGTGATTTTGCCGACGATCAAGGGCATGGAGAAGGACGGTATTCCGTTTACCGGATTCTTGTACGCCGGTTTGATGATTGATGCAGACGGACAGCCCAAGACGCTGGAGTTCAATTGCCGCATGGGTGACCCCGAAACCCAGCCCATCATGATGCGGCTCAAGACCGATTTGGTGGATGTGCTGTGGGCCGCAACCGAGCCAGGGCCGCACGGCAAACTCGACGAGGTGGAGTTGCAGTGGGACCGCCGCACCGCCTTGGGTGTGGTGCTGGCAGCCCCTGGGTACCCCGCGAATCCCCGCAAGGGCGATGTGATTACCGGTATTCCCAAAGACAGCGAAGATGCCGCCGTGTTCCATGCCGGCACCACCCTGCAGGGCGATGCCTTGCAGACCTCGGGTGGTCGCGTGCTGTGCGTGACTGCGTTGGCCGACAGCGTGCGCCAAGCCCAGCAACGGGTCTACCAAGTGACACAGGGCATTCACTTTGACGGCATGCAGTACCGAACCGACATTGGCTACCGCGCCATCAAGAACTAGCCTATGACCGCGCCAGCTACTCCTACTCCTCACACCCAGGCTGTTCGCAGCTATTTGCAGGGTTTGCAAGACAAGATTACAACGGCCATCGCCGATGTGGATGGAAACAGCTTCCTTGTTGACGCGTGGGAAAAGGCAGCCGGGGAGCCATTGCAGGGCAGTGGTATTACCAAAATACTGGAGGGTGGGGCGGTTTTTGAGCGGGCAGGGTGCGGGTTCTCTCATGTGCGCGGCCCCAAGTTGCC
>CAJASG010000091.1 GCA_903944555.1 uncultured beta proteobacterium | reverse complement strand
TAGCCCAGCAAGCTCAGCTGCTCTTGCATCACATCGCGGTTGGTCTCGTTGTCCTCGGCCAGCAGGATCAGGCAACCGGTTTGCACCGCAGCCTCGACGCTGGGGGCGGTGGGGCGTTGTGCGGCGTCCCCGCGCTCGGTGGTGCGGCCTGTGCTGGCTGCGCGCAAGCGGCCGCTGGCGTGGGCAATGGCGTGAATCAGCTCGTGTTGCAGCATGGGGCGCACCGACAGGACGATGTCATCGGGGTGGGCTTGGTGGCTGCGGGGGGACTCACGCACCACGCTGGCACTGGCGGGCAGGCCGAGCGCCGCGGTGGGGGTGCTCACGGTTTTGTCCACCAGCACCACCCAGGGTTGCCCGGCGGGTGATTGCGCCAAAAACTCCCGCGCGCCCGCCATGTCCGGCACCACCTTAACCTGGGCCCCCGCATGTTCGCAGTAGGCCGTGCGCACCGCGATTCCAAACGCGTTGCGCGTCACCATCAGCACCTGAACCCCGGCCAAGCTGGGCTCGGCGGGCCCCGCGACCTCGGTGGGGGCCGCCTGCAGGGGCAACTCCACGGTAAATTCAGAGCCCACGCCCAAGGTGCTGCGCACCGAAATACGCCCACCCATCAGCTCGACCAGGCGCTGGCTGATGGACAGGCCCAAGCCCGTGCCGCCAAACTTGCGCGCCGTACTCTCATCCGCCTGGGTAAAGGGCTGAAACAGCTTGGCCACCACCTCCGGCCCCATGCCAATGCCATTGTCGGCAACCTCAAAGCGCACCCCAGCGGCGCCGCTGGCGAGCTCGCAAGGGGTCACGCTCAGGCTCACTTCGCCGCGGTCGCCCCCCTGCTTGTTGCTGAATTTAATGGCATTGCCTAGTAAATTGATCAAGACCTGGCGCAGTCGGCTGGGGTCTCCCAGTGCCCACACGGGCAGCTCGGTCGAAACAAACAAGGAAACCTCGGCCTGGGTGCCCGGCAACGACACCAGCAGTTGCGCCACCTCGCTCGCCACCTCGCGCAGGTGCACCGGTACGCGCTCCACAGCCAGTTGGCCGGCCTCGATTTTGGAGAAATCCAGAATGTCGTTCAGGATTTGTAGCAGGGCCAGCGAGGACTTTTGGACCGTGCCCAGCATGCGTTGCTGCTCGGGCAAGAGGGCCGTCTCTTGCAAGATATCGACCATGCCGATGACGCCGTTCATGGGGGTGCGGATTTCGTGGCTCATGTTGGCCAAAAATTCACTCTTGGCGCGGCTGGCGGCTGTGGCCGTTTCCTCCGCGTTTTTGAGGGCCGTTACGTCCATCACCACCCCATGCAAATGGGTCACCACGCCCGCCGCGTCGCGCACCATCTCCCCCATCACATGAATCCATGCGATGCGGCCATCGCAGGGGCGCCGGTACGGATGGATGATGTCGTACCGCGGTAAGCGGCCATCAACCGCCGCCAGGTAGTTGTTCAAAGCCGCCTCTGCCGCTGCCGGGTCGGCGGCTGCGATGTTCACATACCAGTCATCCATGATGTGGTAGCGCAAATTGGCATGGGGCGGGTCACCAAAAATGGCGACGGTGCGCTCCGATGAAATGTAGAAGTCAGCACTCTGCGTGAAGTCGATGCTCCAGTAGCCTGCGCGTGCCAGCTCCATGGCTTGCTCTTTGAGAAATTCGGCGTGCTTGTTAGACGCTTCCAGGCGCTTGCGTTCGGTCACATCGCTGATGAAGGCGCTGAAGGTGGTGCCTTGCGGTGTAACGATGGGCGAGATGGCCATCTCTATCGGAAACTCGGTGCCATCGCGGCGCAGCGCGAAAATCTCGATGCGTTTGCCCAGCACCGGCCCGACTCCGCTGGCCAGGTAATGGGCCAAGCCTTTTTGGTGTGCCTCGCGGTAGCGCTCCGGGATGATGAAGTCGTGCAGGGGTTTTCCCGTCACGTCCAAAAACGCCCAGCCAAATGTGGCTTCGGCCTGGCGGTTCCACTCGGTAACGCGGCCCTGGGCGTCCATGCCAATGACGGAATCCAGGCTGGTGTTGATGACCAGCCGCAGGTGCTGCTCGCTTTGAATGGCGGCTTTGGTCTTTTGTTGGACCCGACTTTCCAGATTGAGCTGCTGTTGAATCAGATCAAGCTCGACTTGCTTGCGCATCGTGATGTCGGCACGGATGCTGAGGTAGCGCACGGGCTTGCCATTGCTGTCCATCAAGGGCACGATGGTGGTTTCCACCCAGTACAGGTGGCCATCCTTGGACTTGTTGCAGATCTCGCCGCGCCAGGTTTTACCGGATGTCACGCTGCGGTACATCGTCTTGAAATAGCCCTTGGTGTGGGTGCCGGAGTTGAGTATGTTGTGGTCTTGCCCTATCAATTCGGCACGTGAGTAGCCGCTGATTTCGCAAAACTTCTCGTTGACGTAGGTGATCTTGCCCTGCACATCGGTGGTGGCCACGATGGCGTGCTGGTCCAGTGCATATTTTTGCAACTGCAACTCTTCCAGGTGGGCGAGTGAATTTTTTTCTGCCTGGCGCAGATCCAACTCGGTTTGTTCACGGACTTTGACTTCTGCCCGCAGATCGCGCGTCATTTCCATCGCCCGCGCTTCGGCGCGCCGTCGTCCGGTGGCTTGCTGGCGCAGCAGCAGGGCAACCAAGGTGCTGAGCAGTGCGCCACCCAAAAACACCAACCATGGTGTGGTGTGGTCGATGCCGGCCTCAAATTCGGCGGTGCTGTTGACCCGTAGCGCCAGATCCCGCCCCGCCAGGGTAAGGGTCTGGGTGACCGAAAATTGTCGCCCCGACAACGCCTGTTGTTCCTGGGGCGCTGGGGTTGTGGGATTTGCTGCTTGCTGGGCGGCGCGCCGGTCGGCGTGGTGGTCGGAATCAAACAACAGTGTGCTGCCCTGTGCACCGACGGGGCCATCGAAGAGGTCGAAATCAACCATGCCCGTGCGGACCGCCGTCATGCCCTCCAGCAACTCGGCCATCACCAAGGGCGCGTACACCAGCCCGCGCAGTAAGGCGCGCCGCTCATCTACGCTGGTGGGGTGTGTGCCGTTGGCATACACCGGCAAAAACAGCAGCACGCCGGGGGTGTTGCGCTGGTCTTGCACCAGGGTGATGGCCGCGGTGATGGTGGGCAAGCCGGTATCCACGGCGCGCTGTGCGGCATGCCGGCGGTTGGCTTCGGAACCGATGTCCAAGCCCTGGGCCCCGGCGTTGTTGGCGGCGGGCTCAATCAACTTGATGACGTAGAGGTCGTCGTGATTTTTGTCGGCCAGTTGGCGCAATGCAAACTGCGGCGCACCGTCCGCCCGCTCGGCGGCAAGGAATGCTCCCAGCTCCGGGCGCAGCACACGCTGGATAAAACCAAACCCGCGTACGCCCACAAAATTTTGCTCCATGTCACGCGACGCTACGTGGGCCCGAAACTTTTCCCGCCCCACCGTTTGGCTGGCCGCGAACAAGCCCCGGGCACCTTGCAAACCGTAGACGGGCAGCTGCAGTCGCGTACTAACGTGCTCGACGACCGCCTGGGCGCTGTGCTGGAACTGGACTTGTGCGTCGCGTTGGATGTCGCGTTCTTTCCACAGCCCGACCCCTGCGGCAATGGCGACGCCGACCAGAAACACCGCAACCGGTGCCCATGGCATGGATGCGGCACTGCCTGAGAGACCGTTGGGCCCAGGGGAGGGCGGCAATGCAGCGGGGCGTCGAAACAGCGCATCGAGGTTCATGGTGCAGTGCTTTTTTATAGGAACGCGCGAAGGCGTCAGGTGTTGATTGGTAGCCCGTGCGGCGCAGGAGGCTGCGCGGTCGTGCGGGTTTGGGGCAGCCACTTGGCCAGCATCTGGCCCAGTTCGGTCAAGCGCAGGGGCTTGGACAAATAGTCGTCCATGCCGCGCTCAAGGCAGCGCTGGGCTTCGCCTTGCATGGCATTGGCGGTCACGGCAATGATGGGCAGGCGGGTGCCTGCGGGCTCGGTAGCGCGAATCGCCTCGGTCAATGCAAAGCCATCCATATTGGGCATGTGGCAGTCGCTCAGCAGCAGTGCGTAACGGTCTGGGTTGGCCTGCCACATCTGCAGGGCAATGGCGCCGTCCTCGGCCATTTCGCAGGTGTAGCCCAGCAAACGCAGTTGCTCTTCCATCACATCGCGGTTGATCTCGTTGTCCTCGGCCAGCAAAATTAGGCAGCCGGCGTGCATCGCGGCCTCTGCGGTGGGGGCGGTGCAGTGCTGCGCGGGGTCGTGGTGCGCGGTGCGCATGGGGCCAGGTGCGCTGGGGTGCAGCGGCAGTTCCACTGAAAAATCAGAGCCCCTGCCTGGGGTGCTGGTGACCTTGATGCGCCCACCCATTAGCTCCACCAGCCGCTGGCTGATGGATAGGCCCAGCCCGGTGCCGCCAAATTTGCGTGCCGTGCTCTCGTCGCCTTGTCGAAACGGCTGGAACAACTTGGCGACTACCTCTGCGTCCATACCAATGCCGTTGTCGCGCACACACAGGCGCATGCCGGGCGCCCCATCCGCCAAGCTGCAGGGTTCAACCTTCAGCTCCACATGCGCCGGGCGTTCAGGCAGGTTGGGTGTGAACTTGATCGCGTTGCCCAGCAGGTTGATCAGCACTTGGCGCAGGCGCATCGGGTCCCCATAGGCCCATTGCGGAAGCTCCGGTGCAACGAACACGGACAGCGCCACCGCACTTGACTGGGCAGCGATTGCCATCAATTGCCGGCCGTCGTCGGCTAACTGACCCAGGTGCATGGGGATGCTTTCGACTTCGAGTTTGCCGGCCTCGATTTTGGAGAAGTCCAGAATGTCGTTAATGATGTTCAGCAGCGCCAGCGCGGAGTTGGAAATGGTGCCCAGCATGCGTTGTTGCTCAGGCAAGAGGGGGCTGGCTTGCAAAATATCCACCATCCCGATGACGCCGTTCATGGGTGTGCGAATTTCATGGCTCATGTTGGCGAGAAATTCCGATTTGGCGCGGCTGGCGTTTTCGGCCAACAACCTGGCCGCTACCAGCGCCGCTTGCTCCTGTTTGCGCACGGTGACATCGCGAATAAAGGCGCTAAAGCTGGTGCCTTGCGGTGTCACGATGGGGGATATCGCCAGCTCAATCGGGATCTCAACGCCATCGCGGCGCAGTGCAAAAATTTCGATGCGCTGGCCCAGCCACGGACCCGCCCCAGTGGCCATGTAATGCGCCATGCCTTTCACATGCCCTTCGCGGTGCCGCTGCGGGATGATGAGATCGTGCAAAAGTTGGCCACGCACTTCCGTAAAGGACCAGCCAAACGTCAGCTCGGCCTGGCGACTCCACTCGGTGACGCGGCCTTGGGCATCGATGCTGATGATGGAGTCCAAACTGGTATTGATGAATTCCGACTTGACCCGACTGGCCTCGGCCACCCTTGCAAAGCTTGTCTCAAGTCCGCGAATCAGGAGCGATATGGATAAGGTGATCACCGCATTCACAAAGACAAAATTGAGGGTGATCGTGAACCAAACCGCCAGTGGGTCCACGTTCAGACCGGGAATCTGGAAGTTGGAATACCCCAGATAGCCCACACAGAACAGCGTGATGGAACTGCCCACCAACATCCAGGCTGCAGGCCAGGGGCCCAGCAAAATGGCCGCCATGGCCGGGGACATCATCAGGTAAATCTGGCTGGTGGGGCCCATCATGAATAGCAGTGCAAACCCCAACAAATACAAAATGGTGCACAGCCCCCATGACCGCAGCAGGAAGGACGCGGCAGGACTGCGCCACAGTGCAAAACCGATCGCCAAGATGACGACATCCGCGATGGCGGCAGGCCATAGGCCCTGATATAGCAGCATGACGATGCTGGGAACCGCAACCAGAGTTCCAAATACCAACAAGGCCCCCAGCACCGTGTTGAGGACATACAGCCGCCAGTCCTGGACGCTGTCCTGTCCGGCCTTGGCGGCAAATAGTGCCTTTCCAATGTAAGTGCGTGAAGGGGTCATGGTGTCAATAAATCCTCCAAACCAACGCTGAGTTCTTCCATGCTTGGCAAGTCGCGCAGTACCGCATTGCGTGAAAGTGCAATTTTGGCTGCCAGGTTGCCCGGCCAACTGGCTTCCATGTCCTGTGGGCTGGCTTGGGCCTCTGCCGCCCTGGAGCGCCAGGCGGCAATATGCACCAAGGCCGAGAGCGGATCGATGACAGCCTGCGCCAGGGGGTTTGCCGTACCGGCAATGGCATTGGAAAACTGGACGGGGAACTTCCACCGGCGCGCCAGCTCAGCCCCTACCTCGGCGTGGGTGTACCCAAAGGCGGCTTGCTCGGTGGCCAGTCGATTGGGGGCGAGAAGGCCCTGTGCTGCATCCACTGACTCCATCTGCTGGGGCATGCCCAAGTGCATCACCAGCTCGCCAATGGCGTGCATCAGGCCCACGGTGAACGCCAGATCGGGCCTGACCGCGACCACTGCGCCCAGATGGCGCGATACCACCGCCGTGTGCACACTGTGCCGCCAGAATTGTCGGGCATCAATGCCCGGGATGTTTTTGAAACTGCCCGTCAAACCGATGCTGATGACCAGCGTGCGCAGATTGGTGAACCCCAGTTTTGCCACCGCATCGGCCACCGTGGACACGGTATAGGGCACCTCAAAATAGGCCGAATTGGCCATGCGCAACACGTTGGCACTGAGCACCTGATCGCTGGAGACCAGCGCAACCAGGCGGGCCACCGCCACGTCCTCTTCATTGAAGCTGGCAATCAGTTCTTGCATCACCTGCGGGATGGTCGGCAACGCTTTGGGGCGCTGAAAAAGGGTTTCGAGATTCATAAGTGGTGCTTCCTGAGTGCGGGGCGCTCTACGACGCTTGGTGCTGGTGGATGGCCTGTTCAGCCTCAGAAAATGCCAACGGCAATTGCGCTGCCAAAGTACCGCAGGCTTGTGCATCGCCGCTGCTTCCTGCAGTCTCAATCGCTTGGCACAGCTCACCCAACGCCAGCGCCCCGACGCTGCGGGCCGCCGACTTCAGGGTGTGCGCGATACCGGCTGCGCCCGTTGCATCGTCTGCCGCCGTGGCTACTGCCATGGCGGTCACTTGTTCTTGGGCATTCAGTAGAAACTTGCCCAGCAGGCGCTGGTGCATGGCCGGGTTATCGCCCACCAGGTCGGTCAGCGTGGCGGGGTCCCAAATTGCGAGTGTGTCCGCGCCGCCGTCCTCGCTGGCCGCGGGAGTCGCAACGTCATTGTGGGTTGCCTGCGCAACTTCAACCGCACCATCTGCCTCCAGCGTTGCAGGCATCCATTTGGCCAGCATGGGGCCCAGTTCCACCAGACGCAGGGGTTTGGACAGGTAGTCATCCATGCCGCGTTCGCGGCAGCGTTGGGCTTCGCCCTGCATGGCATTGGCGGTGATGGCGATGATGGGCAAGCGCGCGCTTTGCGGCTCGCCCTGGCGGATAGCTTCGGTCAGCTCGAAGCCGTCCATATTGGGCATGTGGCAATCGGTCAGCAGCAGGGCGTAACGGTCGGGCAGGCCCGTCTGGGCGGTGCGGCCATTGCGCCACATTTGCAAGGCCAGCGCACCGTCCTCGGCCACTTCGGCCGCATAGCCCAGCAGGCGCAACTGCTCCATCATCACGTCGCGGTTGGTTTCGTTGTCCTCGGCAATCAAAATCAGGCGGCCACTGTGTGCGGCGTCCGCTACGCTGGGGGCTTCGAGACTGGGTGAGCGTCGCCGCTCAATGGCTTGGGCCGGGTCGGTCGCGCTCACGCGGCCACTGGCCACGGCCACGCCATGGATCAGGTCATGGTGCAGCAGCGGGCGGGCCAAGACCCGTGTTTCATGCGCCAGGGTCTGCGGGGCATCGGCTTTGCGGCTACCGCGCTCCACCAGGCGCACCACATGCACGTGGGTGGGCCACGCCTGGTCGTATAACGGCAGCGCACCGGGGTCGTCGTCTGGCAGGTCAAGCACCAGCACGGTGTCGCCAGACACCTGCGCCAGTTGTGTGCGGGCCGTGGCTAGGTCGGGCACCACGCGCACTTGGGCTCCCGCCGCCCCCAGGTAAACCTGGAACAAGGTGGAGCAGGCGGCAAGCGGGGTCACGGCCATGACGCGTACCCCGCTCAGGTCGGGCACACCGCTCAGGGCGCGTCCGGCGGGGGCGGGCGCCGCCAACAGGGGAAACTCGACCATGAATTCGGAGCCCACGTCCGGCGTGCTGCTTACGGAGATACGGCCGTGCATCATCTCCACCAGCCGCTGGGTGATGGACAGCCCCAAACCGGTGCCGCCGAACTTGCGCGCCGTGGAGGCATCGGCCTGGCTAAAGGGCTGAAACAGTTTGGCCACCACCGCCTCACTCATGCCAATGCCGTTGTCGATAATTGAAAACTGTACGCAGGCCAACCCGTCCGGGCGCACCGCAGGCTGCACATGCAGCATGGCCCGCCCTACGCCCTGGGGGATGAACTTGAGCGCATTGCCCAGCAAGTTAAACAGGATCTGGCGCAGGCGGGTGGGGTCAGAGTAAACCCAGGTGGGCAACGCGGGGTCGACAAACAGCGAGATTTGCG
>CAJASG010000090.1 GCA_903944555.1 uncultured beta proteobacterium | reverse complement strand
TGCCGGTGCCCCGCCGTGCCGAGGGCCCGGACCTGGAGGTGATGGCCCGTTACTGCGAGGCGCACCAGCCCAAACTGTTTGTCAGCGTCAGCGTGTTCCACAACCCGACCGGGTTTTGTCTGAGCCCGTCCAGCGCCTACCGCCTTCTGCAGCTGGCCAACCAGCACGACTTCCACATCGTGGAAGACGACACCTACTGCCACTTCGCACCCGACCACGCCACTCGGCTGTGCGCGCTGGACGGCCTGCAGCGCACGATCTATGTGGGGGGCTTTGCCAAAATACTGGCGCCCAATTGGCGGGTCGGGTACATGGCGGCGCCCAAGTCACTGGTAGAGGCGTTGCTCGATACCAAGTTGTTGTCCACCCTGACAACACCGGCGCTGCTGGAGAAAGCGCTGGCGTGGTGTGTGGACCAGGGGCAGTTGCGCCGCCATGCCGAGCGCATCCGGGTGCGGCTGGACGGTGCCCGTGCGCGCAGTGTGAAGCTGGCCATGGCCCAGGGCTGCACCTTTGCCTCGCCCCCGGTGGGCTTGTTTGGCTGGGTTGATACCGGGGTCGATACCGATGTACTGGCCCAGCGCATGCTGGACGAGGGCTATTTGCTGGCCCCTGGTGCGCTGTTCCATGCCGAGCGCACGCCCAGCAGTCTGATGCGGATCAACTTTGCGACCACGCAGGAGTCGCAGTTTTGGGAGACGTTTGGGCGGTTGCGGGCCGAACAGTAGGCTCGGCGGCGCCCCTTGCGTGTCACGCGGCGTTGGCGGCCAAAGTGCGCAGCAGCGCGCGGTTAACTTCTTCGGTGGCGATTTTGTGGGCTTTGCACACTTCGCGGATGAGTCGGGTGCAGCCCGACTCCAATGCACTGGCAACCTCCAGCAGGGGCGCGTAGGGGCCACTTTGGCCCACGATGGCCGATGCCACCCGACCCGGCAGGGGCAGGCGGTGGATAGTGGCACCCAGCGGTTCACCCACCAGTAAATCCATCTGCGAAAAAATGCCGCAGGTAAATACCTCCCGGCGCAAGTCCCCCTCCATGCCAGCGTTGGACAAGCGTTCCATGATGCGGGCGCGCAGCACCATGGCGCTGCGCAGGGGGTCCAGGTTGGAGTCGTTACTGGCCTGTGGCAGTTGCTCTATCAGCCAGGCGCGCACGCGGGCGTATCCCATGGCCATCAGCCCCTTGCGAACGCTGTCCACATCGCGCTGCAAGTTCCCGCCAGCGGAGTTGGCATAGCGCAAAAACCGGTAGTTCAACAAGGGCTCGTCGCCCATGCGTTGCTCAATTTTCCCCATGGACTCATCGGCGTCAAGGGCTTGCACCAGCGCCTGCACCAAATGGCGGGCGGGTTGAATTTGTTTGAAGCGGTAGCCGTGCAGCACTTCGTCTGCGGGCCAGCCCACCACGCCCCATGCGTCTTGCCGGTCCAGTGCGTGCTCCACCAGCGCGGGGCTGGCCAAGCCTTCGTACAGGCTTCCCGCCACGATCGGGCTGGAGGCCGTTTGGCGCGCGGACGAACGCAGAGCGCCAAGCGCTTCTTGAGGGGACAGTGTGCGCAGTGTTTTATGGAAAAGGTCTTTAACGTCCGCCGCGGGTGCTCGCCCAGGCTCGCCGCGCCATACCAGTTGTGCACCACGCTGGCGCGCCGCACGCACTCGGGCAGTCACCGCGGCGTCGCCTAACCAGTCGTTTTGAATCTCGATCCAGATGCTGGGTGTCAAGGGGTGTTGCAGCAGGTCCTGCAGCAGGGCGGGAGAGCGCACACTCAAAAGCAAGGGTTGGGCAGTGCCGCAGCCCTGCTCCGCGATAGCGTCCAGAAAGTGGCGCGCATCCACCTGCGTGCCAGCCTCCACATCCACAGCCAAGCGCACTCCGGCACGTTTGCGCCACTGGTTCCAGATCGGCTCGTAGCCCAGAGTGACGCTACCGAGAATAGAAGTGGACATGCTCTATCAGCTAATGTAGTTAAAGAGCGACAGCTTTTGCACCTGCGCGTAGGACTGCAGTGCCGCCTGGTACCCGGTTTGCTGGTTCTGAAAATCGGACAAGCCTTTGATCATGTCGAGGTCTTCCGCGCGGGAACGGTTGGACTCTTGCTCAATGTTGCGCTTCTCGTTGGTGGCGGTGATGCGGTCGGCACGGCCCAGCAGGTCACCGGCCTGGCCACGTACGGCCGAGACACGGGCCATGCCGGTGTCAATGTTGTGCAGGGCTTGGGCAATGGCCTGGTTTGCCGCGTTGGCATTCGTGGCTTTTCCGATGTCGGTAATGGCCGTGTCCAGCACGCTGAAGACGCTGGCCTTGGGGGTGATGGTGATGGTGTCGCCGTTGGCTGGACTGCCGATCACCACGGCGCCCGTGGTCTTGTCGGT
>CAJASG010000089.1 GCA_903944555.1 uncultured beta proteobacterium | reverse complement strand
ATTTCACCCTGGCCGGGCGTGCACCATTTTCTCGCCTGATTTACCCGGTGCCCGAAGCCGCCGGTTTGGGGGTGCACCTGACGCTGGACTTGGGCGGTCAAGCCAAGTTCGGGCCCGACGTGCAGTGGGTGGATGACCCCGAAGATTTGCAAGTGCAGCCCGAACGGGGGGATGCCTTCTACGCCGAGGTGCGCAAGTACTGGCCCGGGTTGCCCGACGGTGCGCTGCTTCCCGCTTACGCGGGGATGCGGCCCAAGATCAACGGACCGCACGAAGCCGCCCGGGATTTCTGTATTCAGGGCCCCGGCGAGCATGGTGTGCCCGGCCTGGTCAACCTGTTTGGCATTGAGTCGCCCGGCCTGACCAGCGCGCTGGCCATTGGTGAGCGGGTGGCGAAGCTCTTGTTGCTATAAAGTTTATAGCTGCTTTCGCATATCCTGCGGGGCTTAGCGGCCTTTTTTATCCATATTCTTGATCGCCAGCGCCGCATCTTTCACCAGTTGCGGCCCTTGGTAGATCAGCCCGGTGTAGATCTGCACCACGTCGGCGCCAGCGCGGATTTTGCTCACCGCATCGGCTGCACTCATGATGCCGCCCACCCCAATGATGGGGAATTTTGGCCCCAGGGCTGCGCGCAACTGTGAAATGACCTTGTTGCTCATCTCCAGCACGGGCGCTCCCGACAGGCCACCGGCCTCTTCGGCATGCGGCAGGCCTTGCACGGCATCGCGGCTGAGGGTGGTGTTGGTGGCGACCACGCCATCCATGCCGTGGCGCAACAGCGTGGCGGCGATCACCTCGATTTGGGCCTCATCCAGGTCCGGGGCAATTTTCAAAAACATGGGAACGCGGTGCGGCGTGACGCCGCCCTGGCCGTCAGGCTTGCTGTTGAGCCGGGCCAGGTATTCACGGCGCTGCGCCAGTGCACCCAGCAGTCCATCCAGCGCTTCATCGCTTTGCAATGCGCGCAAGTTCTTGGTGTTGGGGCTGGAAATGTTGACCGTCACGTAGTCCGCGTGCGGATAGACGCCGTCCAGGCAGGTTAGGTAGTCTTCGGTGGCGCGCTCGATGGGTGTGGCAGCGTTCTTGCCAATGTTCAGGCCCAGCAACAGTGCCGGGTTTTGGGCCTTACGCAATGCCGAACGCTGCACGTTGTTGACAAACGCCTCCAGACCCTCGTTGTTGAATCCCAGGCGGTTGATGAGTGCATTGGCCTTGGGCAGGCGGAACATGCGCGGCTTGGGATTGCCCGGCTGTGCTTTGGGGGTGACGGTGCCAACCTCTACAAAGCCAAAACCCATGGCACCCAGTCCATCAATGCAACGGGCGTTTTTGTCCAGACCCGCGGCCATGCCCACCCGGTTGGGGAAACGCAGGCCTGCAAGTTCGATGGGATCATCGACGCGGGTATTGCAGTAGGCCAATTGCAAAGGCGTGCCTTGGGCCAGGGCGAGACCGGCCATGGTGGCTTCGTGGGCAACTTCCGGGTCCAGGCTGAACAAAATTCGGCGCGCAAGGCCGTAGGGGACAAGAGACATTGGATAATTCCTCCGCTAGAGCAGATCGCTATTTTTATATTCCCGGATTTTCGCAGATGACCCATATCAATTCTTCCAACCCCGCTAATTTTATTTCTCCCGGAGCACCGCCCCTCACACAGGATCAACTTAAGACTTTGGTTGGGCAGGCTGCGCTGCAGTATGTGGTGCCAGGCGAAATCGTCGGCGTGGGCACCGGCTCCACCGTCAACAAATTCATTGACGCACTGGCCACCATGAAAGACCAGATCAAGGGCGCGGTGTCCAGCTCGGTCGCCAGCACCGAGCGCTTGCTGGCCTTGGGTATTCCGGTATTTGATTCCAACGAGGTGAGCCATTTGTCGGTCTACATCGATGGCGCGGACGAGATTGATGGCCACGGCAACATGGTCAAGGGCGGCGGTGCAGCGCTCACGCGGGAAAAAATTGTGGCAGCCCAATCCGCCAAGTTTGTGTGCATTGCGGATGAATCCAAACTGGTGCAGACGCTGGGCAAGTTCCCGCTACCCGTGGAAGTGATTCCCATGGCGACCCAGCGCGTGATGGCCCAGTTTGCGGCCAAAGGCGGCACCGCCAATGTCCGGCTGAAGGACGGCAAGCCCTTGGTGACCGACAACGGCCAGCACATCATTGATGTGACCGGTCTGCAGATTGCCGACCCACTGGCTTTTGAAGCCGAAGTGAGCCAATGGCCCGGTGTGGTGACGGTGGGCGTGTTTGCGTTTCAGCGCGCCCAGGTGTGCCTGCTGGGCACAGCGACCGGTGTGAAAACGCTCACTTTTTAACTAAAGCACCACCGGTCGGTTGGGCAGCTCATTGCCCAGTTGGCTGTTGGCGGGAAAGTGGTGCACCAGTTGTTGGGTCACCGCCTGGACGCCACTGACCACGCCCGCTTCGAAATGGGATTGGCGGAATGCCTGTTCCATCTGAACGCAGATCTGGGCCCAGGTGGCTGCGTCCACTTTGTCGTTGATACCCCGGTCGGCCACAATTTCTACCGCATGGTCTGCCAAAAGGAGGTAGATCAGCAAGCCATTGTTGTGCTGGGTGTCCCACACCCGCAGTTCAGAGAACAAGTCCAGCGCACGCTCCCGGGGCGACTGCCCGTTGAACAGCGGCGCCCCATCCAGCGAGCCCTCCACCACAAACCGGATTTCTCCGCAGTGCAGCGTCTCGCTGTCCGCAATGGCGTGTTCAATCGTGTTCAGCACGGAATGCGGGAACGTCCGGTTGACCCGGCCCTGCGTGGTCGCCAGATGTTTCAAAATACGTTTGACGTCCATCATTACCACCTTCCTGACGCGCCACCGCCGCCAAAACCACCACCGCCACCGCTGAAACCACCGCCACCGAAGCCGCCTGACCCACCGCGGCCGCCCCCGCCACCTCCGCCGTAGTAGCCACTGGCCCCACGGCGCAGGAGTCCGCCCCCAAAGAGGGTGACAAACATGGCAGCCACACCCGCCAGCAGCGCGATCGACACGGTGCCCACCACAAACCAGCCGATAACCGCCACCACGCCGCCAGTGGCCAATGCGCCTGGCACCTTGCCAAGTAGGGAGCGCAAAACACCACCAATTGCCATCGCTAAAACAAACACCACCGGGGCGTATTGCTCAATATCGCTACCCGCATTGCGGGCTGAACCCCTGGGGGCTGGCAAGGGTTCGCCGTCAATCACGCGGATGATTTGCCCAACGCCCGCTTCAATTCCGCCAGAGAAGTCTTGCTGCTTGAATCGCGGCAGGATGGTCTCGCTGATGATGCGCTTGGCGGTTGCATCGTTGAGCGCGCCCTCCAGCCCATAGCCGACTTCAATGCGCAGTGTGCGGTCGTTCTTGGCGACGACCAGGATGGCGCCGTCGTCCACCTTTTTGCGACCCAGCTTCCAGACCTCGGCCACCCGCAGCGCAAATTGCTCGATTTCTTCCGGGGCGGTGGTTGCGACGATCAACACCGCGAGCTGGCTGCCTTTTTGGGCTTCCAGCGTTGCCAGGGTTTGCTCCAGTGCGGCCTGTTGTTCAGCACTCAGTGTGGCCGTCTGGTCGATAACGTGGCCGGTCAGGGGCGGTACGGGTACCTGCGCCGCTGCAAGGCTGGCGGACACCAGCACGCAAACCCCGAGCAGCGCCTTGGTCCAGTTGACCAAGCCACGGGGTTGGATCACTTGGCGTCACCAGGCGGGTTGGCTGCGGGCTTGGCGGGTGCCGCATCAAAACTGACGGTTGGGGGTTTGGAGATTTCTTTTTCGTTCTCCACCGCAAAATTGGGCTTCTGGGTGTAGCCCATGACCATGGCGGTGAGGTTGGAGGGGAACGAGCGAACCGTTACGTTGTACTCTTGCACCGATTTGATGTAGCGGTTGCGTGCCACGGTGATGCGGTTTTCGGTGCCTTCCAGCTGCGCCTGCAAGTCCCGAAAGGCTTGGTTGGCCTTGAGGGTGGGGTAGCTTTCACTGACCACCATCAACCGTGACAGTGCCCCGGTCAACTGCCCTTGGGCTTGCTGGAATTTCTGGAACGCCGCAGGGTCATTGATCAGCTCCGGCGTGGCCTGAATCGACGTGGCCCTGGAGCGCGCCTCAATGACCTGGGTT
>CAJASG010000088.1 GCA_903944555.1 uncultured beta proteobacterium | reverse complement strand
CTGGTCGTTCACGGTGATAACCGGGAACAGCCGAAGCGGCAGCACGTTGGCGGCGAGTGTGGTGACCGCTAGCGGGCAATCCAGGCACTGTGCGACTGCTCGAATTGGGAAAACTGCTTTGCCGACACGATGACGGTATCAATGCGTCCGTCTTTCTCAACAAACACAGGCTCAGTTTTGGCCTGGGCGCAGATAGCGCTAAAACGGTTCTTGGGTTGATGGCCATTATTTAGCTAAAGCAAGGCATTGGAGCTGATCAACCGCTGCATGGCCCCCAATTCAACACATATTTATGCATCAAATCAGCCTCTAGCACCCGTGGAATATGCGCAAGCAGCTCCTAACTTCATAGCAATCACACAACCCCGCGCGTCAATCCGCGGATTAATGACTGTGCAGTTTTTCTTGCAACCACACCTTGATCAGTGACTGGTAGGACACATCACGGGCATTGGCGGCTGTTTTGCTGGAGTCCAGCAGATACTGTGGCAACCGCAGCGAAATCGTCTGCGTGGTCGGCTTCAGGCTAGGCAGAGTCACTTTGCGGGCGTGCGACCAGTCCACATACACCGTGGAGTCGTGCGCTTCTCAATGGGCGCGTTCTTGGGCTTCGTCGGCGAATTGGGGGATGGGTTTAGTTGGCTTGGCCATAAATAGTTCGCTCCATTCGGTGCATGTTGCGTGCTGAAATAACGCAGATCAACGCGCCCAATTGGCCCAATGTGAAAGTAATGTGCAGCGCCCGCGCATCGTCTGTCTTGCCCAAGGCGTGAAGCCGGGCCTCTTGCTGACTGTGGGCACCGTCACAAACTATGCCAAAAGCAGCAAAATGGCATGACAGCAACTATCTAGAAGAAATATGCCTCTAGCCTCCATGGAAAATGGGGGAACATTTACCCCCAAAACATCAGGAATCCCGTTCTATTCCCCAGGATGTTCCCCCGCTTTGGTGTGCCAGTCAATAGCGGGCTTTGTACGCGATTGCAGCGTAAGCTATTGATTCACCAATGGAAAAGGCCTCTGAGTATCGCTACTTAGAGGCCTTTTTCTTATCTATTGGTCGGTGTGAAAGGATTCGAACCTTCGACCCCTTGCACCCCATGCAAGTGCGCTACCAGGCTGCGCCACACACCGATCTAGCCTCAAATTATAACCTGAGGCGGGGACGAAAATCGCTAAGCAGCGGTCAGCAGCTCCCTGATTTCAAATAATTCACGCCTTAAGTGCGTGAGTTGGTCAGAAACCGCTTCGGACGCCTCCAGCGGTTGGCTGTCGTCAAAGTCGTCCAGATCCACGTCATCGATCTCCAGCACATCCACACCGTCGAGCATGACTTCGCCATTGCGTTTTTTGTCGCGATCCCCCTGCAACAATTCCTGCATCTTGTTGCGGGCACCGCTGATGGTGAAGCCTTGGTCGTAAAGCAAATCACGAATACGACGAATCATCAGCACTTCATGGTGCTGGTAGTAGCGGCGATTGCCACGGCGCTTCATAGGCCGCAGTTGCGTGAACTCCTGCTCCCAATAACGGAGCACATGGGGTTTTACGCCGCACAAATCACCCACCTCACCGATGGTGAAGTAGCGTTTTGCGGGAATGGGGGGGAGATTATTCTCCATTGAAATCAATGATGTACGAGGCAAAGCGTAGAGGTTACTCTAAGTTTTACCGTTGCGCAAAGACTGATTGCGCTACACCTCGAAAATATCAACAGATGTTGCTTAAACCGCGGATGGGAGCTTGGGCTCGTCCTGAATTTGCTCTTTGAGCTTATGGCTGGCGTGAAATGTGACCACCCGGCGCGCCTGAATGGGAATAGCCTCGCCGGTACGGGGGTTGCGACCCGGCCGAGGCGCTTTGGTGCGAATCTGAAAGTTGCCAAAACCAGAAATCTTGACATCGGTGCCATCCACCAGGCTGACGGCAATCAAGTCAAAAAAAGCATCGATCATGTCCTTGGACTCGCGCTTATTGAGTCCAATTTGGTCAAACAGAAGGTCCGCCAACTGTGCCTTGGTCAGCGCAGGGGTCTCAAGACTTTCGACGGAAAAATCCATAGTGGCTCGATTCTTTTTTCGGGTCAGGGCGATCAGGCGCGCTGGCGAGCGCCAAGGTCAGTTGTGAGCTGACCCACCACTGCTTTGACAACGGATTCGATCTGCTCTTCGGTCAACGTGGCGTCGTCGCTGTTGAGCGTAAGCCGCACAGCCAGGCTACGGTCACCGGCGCCGCTTGGCGCATCAAGGCCGGGCTTGGGGCGGTAGACGTCAAACAGCTGCGCATCTTGCAACAGACCTGCGGTAGGAGCGGCCCAAATAGCCGTCATGAGTGCCGCATGGTTGACCTGATCAGCGACCACCACCGCAATGTCGCGCTGAACCGCCTGGAACTTGGCCACGGACTTGAACACGGGCACCACGCGTTGCATCACCGGATCGAGATCCAGTTCAAACAGAATGGGGGCCTGAGCCAACTCATAGGCTTGGCGCCACTTAGGGTGCAACTCGCCGACAAAGCCAATCGCCCTGCCGCCCAGCATGACCTGTGCGCAGCGACCTGGATGCATGGCAGGGTGGCTACCGGGCACAAACTCCGCCTGCAGGTTGCCAAGCAGTGCCTCAACGTCGCCTTTGACATCGTAAAAATCAGCGCCCTGCTCTTTGCGGCCCCATTGCAGCGCTTCTGCCGAGCCGCTTGCCAAACCGGCCACCCGCATGGGTTGGTAAAAGCCTTCTACGGCCGTGTCCGAGCCTTTGACCGAGGCATCCCGCAAGAACACGCGGCCCAACTCAAATACCCGGACACGCGGGGCTTTACGGGCTTGGTTGAACTTCAACACTTGCAGCAATGAGCCAACCAGCGACGAGCGCATGACGTTCATTTGACTAGCGATGGGGTTGAGCAGTTTGATCGGGTTGGGGTTACCCGCCAACTCATGCTCCCAGCGCTCTTCCACAAAGCTGAAGTTGATAGTTTCCTGGTAACCCAGAGCAGCCAGCGCATGGCGAACCGCAAAGGGACTGCGCTCGGACTCGGGGCGTATCTTGGCGGTAATTGGCGCCAAAGGTGGCGTGTGCGGCAGGTTGTCGTAACCCACCATGCGGGCCACTTCTTCGATCAGGTCTTCTTCAATTTGAAGGTCGAAACGGTACGACGGTGGCAGCACAGTCACCACACCTTCGGACTGCTGCAATTGCAGCCCCAAGCGCTCCAGCGCATCGACACACTGTGCCTGCGTCAAAGGCATGCCAATGATTTTGGCAGCACGCGCCACGCGCAAGCTGACCGGCACGGCCTTGGGTAAGTTAGCCTGCATGTCATCCACCGGACCGCAGGTTGTTTGCGGTGTGCCGCATATTTCCAGAATGAGTTGCGTGATGCGCTCAATGTGTTCCACGGTCAGGCTGGGGTCAACACCTCGCTCGAACCGGTGACCGGCATCCGTAGAGAAGTTAAACCGACGCGAGCGCCCGGCAATGGACTTGGGCCACCAAAAAGCGGCTTCTACGTAGACGTGCTGGGTGTCGTCGGTCACGGAGGTTGAGTCCCCACCCATGATTCCGGCCAGCGACTCGACCTGCACGTCGTCGGCGATCACGCCCACCTTGTCATCCACCGTGACGGTGGTGCCATTGAGCAGCTTGATTTGCTCGCCCGCTTTGCCCCAACGCACGTCGAGACTGCCATGGATTTTGTCCAGGTCAAAAATGTGGGATGGGCGACCCAGCTCAAACATCACATAGTTCGAAATATCAACCAACGCGGTCACGCTGCGCTGGCCGCTGCGGGCCAGTCGATCCACCATCCACTGGGGGGTTACCGCCTTGGTATTAACATTTCGCACCACGCGACCAGAAAAACGACCGCACAAATCAGGGGCACTGATCTTGACCGCGAGCTTGTCTGCGTTGGTCACCGGCGTGGGCGTGAATGTGGGGGACATCAAGGGTGCGCCCGTCAGGGCGGAGACCTCGCGTGCTACACCGTACACGCTTAAAGCATGTGCCAGGTTGGGCGTGAGCTTGAGTGTGAACAGGGTGTCGTCTAGATTCAGGTGTTCACGAATGCTTTGGCCCAAAGGCGCGTCTGCGGCCAGTTCCAACAAACCACCGTGGTCATCCGTCAATTTGAGTTCGCGGGCCGAGCACAGCATGCCCTGACTTTCCACGCCCCGTAGTTTGCCGACCTTGATGAGGAATGGCTTGCCGTCCTCGCCGGGTGGCAATTCAGCCCCCACCAAAGCACAAGGAATACGAATGCCGACGCGGGCGTTAGGTGCACCGCACACGATATTCAGCAGCTCAGCCTGGCCCACATCAACCTTGCACACGCGAAGGCGGTCTGCATTGGGGTGCTGTTCGGCTTCTTTGATCTCGCCCACCACAATCAGCGTGAACGGAGGCGCTACAGGCTTCAGCTCTTCAACTTCCAGCCCAGCCATGGTGAGGGTATCGGCCAACTGTGCCGTGGAAATCGGGGGGTTACAAAAGGTACGGAGCCAGGATTCGGAAAATTGCATAGTCAGCTTTACTACCAGGTTCGATTCATTGAAATTGCGACAGGAAGCGGATATCGCCGTCAAAAAACAGCCGCAGGTCATTGACGCCATAACGCAGCATGGTCAAGCGGTCTGGGCCCATGCCAAAGGCAAAGCCAATGAATTTTTCGGGGTCCAGTCCCATGTTGCGAACCACATTGGGATGCACCTGACCGGAGCCAGCCACTTCCAGCCAGCGGCCCGCCAAGGGGCCATTCTGGAACTGGATGTCAATCTCGGCACTTGGCTCGGTAAAAGGGAAAAAACTGGGGCGAAAGCGCAGCACCAAGTCGTCTGACTCGAAAAAGGTCCGGCAAAAATCCGTGAATACGAACTTTAAATCCTTGAAGCTCACGTTCTCCCCGACCCACAGGCCTTCGCACTGGTGGAACATGGGGGAATGTGTTGCATCGCTATCCACCCGGTAGGTACGGCCTGGGGCAATCACGCGAATCTCAGGCATATCGCCGGCGAACAATTCGGAACCCGCCACGTTGGCGGCAGCACGGTGTTTTTTGACATGCTGCACCGCATGGCGGATCTGCATGGGGCTGGTATGGGTGCGCAACAGGTTGGGTGCAGATTCCGAGCCGCCTTCGACATAAAAAGTGTCGTGCATGGAGCGAGCGGGGTGGTCCTCGGGCGTGTTCAGGGCCGTGAAGTTGAACCAGTCGGATTCGATTTCAGGGCCTTGTGCGACCTCAAAACCCATGGAGCCGAAAATCGACTCGATACGCTCTAGCGTAATGGACACTGGGTGCAAACCGCCCTGCCCGCGCTGGCGGCCTGGCAAGGTGACATCAAGCGCCTCCGCTTGCAACTGAACTTGCAGCTCAGCATCCGCCAGTGCTTGGCGCCGCGAGGTCAAGGCGGCTTCAATCGCCTGCTTCGCAACGTTGATGGCGGCACCACGAGATTTTTTCTCGTCCACCGGGAGGGCAGCCATGCCCTTCATCAATTCCGTGATACGGCCCGACTTCCCTAGGAAAAGCGCCTTGGCGTTCTCCAGGTCAGCAGGGGTTACCGCTTGGGCGAAGGCCACCTTGGCAGCGTCGACAATGACGTTCAACTCGTTCATAACTTCTCTTGAATATTCTTGTCATGGAAAAAGGGCTAGCGCCTTTTCAAGCTCTAGCCCTTGTTTCTGGTGCCTAGACCGCTGCTAAATTAGCAGCGCTCTAACGCGAATCAAGCAGCCAACTTGGCCTTGACTTGCTCCACGATGCCAGCAAAAGCAGCCATGTCGTGAATAGCGATATCGGACAGAACCTTGCGGTCGATCTCGATGTTTGCTTTCTTCAGACCGTTGGCAAATTGGCTGTATGTCATGCCGCACTGACGAGCAGCCGCATTGATACGGGCAATCCACAACTGACGGAAGACACGTTTTTTGGTACGACGGTCACGGTAGGCATATTGCCCAGCCTTCATTACCGCTTCTTTAGCGATACGGAAGACATTACCGCGGCGACCGCGAAAACCTTTTGCAAGGGCTAGAACTTTTTTATGGCGGGCGCGAGCCGTTACACCACGTTTGACGCGAGGCATGTGATTACTCCTTGTTCG